>CALHRJ010000384.1 GCA_938038395.1 uncultured Deinococcales bacterium
CCATTGGCAGCCAGTGCTCTGATTATGAAGCTCGAGCCTTGAGTTGCAGATTGTTCTTCATTAAGTATTAAAATGTTATTCCACCAATTCGTTTTGAAAAGAGCTTGATTGTTTTAAAATTACAGCTTAGAAGCTAAAGCCTGTAGGCTTGCAGTAGGCACTAAGCCACTTACGTCTGCTCCATAGCTTGAAAGTTCTCGAATACGACTGCTAGATACAAAAGACCATGCACTTGCCGTCATCATGAAGCTTGTATCCGCTTTTGGATTCACATATTTGTTCAAATGCGCCATTTGCAGCTCGTATTCAAAATCAGTCACAGTACGCAATCCCTTTACGATTACATTGGCTTTAATCTCGTCAACAAACTCAACCAAAAGCCCATCAAAGCTCATCACTTTGGTATTATCCAAATGACTTGTAGCTTCAGTCGCTATGTCTAATCGCTCTTCCAAACTAAACATCTGACCTTTTTTAAGTGGGTTGTTCAAAATAGCAATAGTCAACTCGTCATAGATTAGCGAAGCACGTTCAATTAGATCTAAGTGACCATTGTGCAGCGGGTCAAAACTTCCAGGATAAAGGGCATGTACCATACGATAGCTCCAGTCATTTCAAACTGTCCAATACCAATATAAACTTGAGATCAAGTCACCTGATATCTAACAGTGCAGCCGTACATTATGACTCTTTCTATGTAGAGGAGTCTGTAAATCAATATACCTTAATCATCAACTAAGCTGGGTGCTTAACAAGCAACTATTATGGACCTGTCCCAAATTAAGTCCGCAGTTTAGCTCAAGCAAATTTAAATGGTATTTTTTGACATCCTCTTTGGAACTGGTCTATAGCAAAACTTTAAAGCTTATCGCATTAGGATTTTATTTTAGGACGCGTCCATGCAAGGTTGAAAACAGTTTCAGTGTAAATTTTAGCGGGACGCACCCACCAAGCTCAAAAAGAGGTAATTCAACTTAGAATGACATATAATCACCAACATCTAATAGTAAATCTAGATTTGAGGGTTTAGCATGATTGAATTAAAAGACATCCAAGCAGCCGCAAAAAACATAAAAGGCGTTGCAGTTCGTACACCTTTAATAAAACTTCCACTCGAAGATGAAGTCTATGCAAAACCTGAAAACCTACAAAAAACGAACTCTTTCAAGTTCCGAGGTGCCTATAATTTTCTTTCAAACCTTTCAGCAGAAGAACGTTCCAAAGGACTTGTTGCAGATTCAAGTGGCAACCATGCTCAGGGTGTGGCTTGCGCTGCACATCTTTTTGGAGCAGATGCGAAAATCGTCATCCCTGAAAATGCACCACCCATAAAAGTAGAGCGCACCAAAGCTTGGGGGGCAAGTGTTGTCCGTAGTCCAAATGCAAGCGAGGACCGCGAGGCAGCAGCAGCAGTCATTGTTGAAAGCGACGGTCGCTTACTCGTACCACCCTTTAATCATCCTTGGATTATGGCTGGTCAAGGCACTGCTGGTTTGGAAATTGCTGAAGACTTAGATAATAACGTTGCTAATATCATCATCTGTTTAGGTGGTGGCGGTTTACTTTCAGGGATATCCACAGCAATACGTGCACTAGCACCCCAAGCACAAATTCTTGGGGTGGAACCAGCTTTTGCAGCAGATGGAAAAGCATCGTTTGAAAGTGGTGAAGTACAAAAGTGGTCAGCCGAACAAGTAACCAGAACCATTGCAGATGGCGCACGCACTCAGCAGCTTGGCGACTTAACTTTTGAAGTTATCAAGGCTCGAGTGGATGGCATAGTTGCAGTTAGTGAAGAAGGCATCACAGATGCTATGCGTTGGTTTTTACAAGAAGCCAAACTGGTCGTTGAACCAACAGGTGCTATGGCACTGGCTGCTTACTTCGCAATTAAAAACAACGAAACTGAGTTTCAACTAAAAGAGGGTCCAACTGTTGTTATCATTAGTGGTGGAAACATTGACCCACAAGTACTTTCTGAAGCAGCTCTATCTTAATTAAGCCAAGTAAACTGAATTTTTCTTTGATCATAAGGTACAGCTTGTTTTTGTAGCGAAGCAAAAAAACTGCCAAGGCGCATCTTCATTACCCTGAAGTATTAATCAGCAAAAATTAGTATGTCCAACTAATTTAAAGATGCGTCTAGCACACGCCTTTCTCACTTCTACTAGTCATGATAAGTGGCAAGCTTAAGGTGAGGGCACTTAAACAGCTACTTAGAGTTTTGCAAACTAGTTTGGGTACTTACATTACTCAAATTACAACTGTGAAGACTATTTGTAAGTATCTGTGACCTTAATATATAGCGAAAAAGCTCTATAAGTTAATAAATGTAAGTGTAAACGCTAGCATCTACCTATCTAAAGCTGTTAGGATATGAAAAAGACTCATTTATTTGCTAACGTTTTACGTTAAAATTATCAAATTGTGTGATTTTCTGTGTGATTTCAAATGCAATTCAACATACTCTCTACTTAGGTAATGTGAATGGTATTGAAATTAGCAAGAAGAGTTGCAACAGGTCGGAGGAATTGTTGTGATGATACGAATAAGAAACTGTTTTGGAAATCGTTTTTTGAACCGTGTTTTCATTTTTTTACTAAGTCTAATAGCATTAACTTCATTTGCATCAGCCCAAAGTGTTTTAGATGATCGTTCTTTGGATGAACTGCTTAGTGAAGGTCGCCTCTACTATTTACGTGGAGATTGCGAACTTTCTCAAGTTGTTTTTCAAGAAGCTCTAAAGCGTGATGAAGCAAATGTAGAAGCAATGATGGGGAAAGCTCGAGCTCTTGCATGCCAAGCAGCTTATGCACCTGCAATCAGCGAGTACCAAAAAGCAATTCAAGCTGATTCAACAAACGTGAGTGCTTATATTCAACTGGCTATCAACTACAGAAACCAAGTTTTATCAAGCCCCGCAGAGTATCCTGATAATCTCGATTTAGCACTTGCTGCTGTTCAACAGGCTGAAAGTGTTAGCCCGAACAATGCCAATGTTGCAAACATCAAAGGCGTTATCTTATTTACTAAGCGTGACTATGAAGCAGCTAAAGTCGCTTTAGAGAATGCTGTTAGCATTGCTAAAAGTCAGTCTTTAGGAAATGCAGATCAATCGCAGATTTATATCAACCTTGGTCGCACTTACCGTGAACTAGCTGACCTGCAGTTGGCGCAATCAGCGTTTCGCCGTTCAGTAACTTTGAATCCTGGCAGTGCAGAAGCACATAGTCTTCTAGGCGAAACTTACTTCTTACAACAACAGTGTGACGATGCTCTTTACGAACTTAGTCAAGGTTCTAACTTAGATGCAAGCAACGCAAGTTCTATGGCAACGCTAGCAATTGCAACCTTTGAATGTGGTCAAGAAAGCGACGCAGAAGCGCCAATTAAGCAAGCCCTTGATATTGATGGTGTTTCTTTCCCAGAGCTCTACACTTACCTAGCAAGAATCTATATCGGCAAAGGCCGTTTGGATGATGCTATTCGTGAAGCACAAAAAGGTGCGCTTTTGCCACCTGCAAATGCTGAAGCTGCTTACTGGTTAGGTCAAGCCTATCAAGTTAAAGGCGACAACCAAGCTGCAAAAGATGCTTACACCCGTGCTTTAGAAATCAATCCAGAGTATTTCCAAGCTCGAGATGCAATGAACGCTTTGCCTTAAGTACACTAAGCTCGATAAATTTCACTTTATAAAGAAAACTGGAGGCCCTGAAAAACCTCCAGTTTTCTTTTGTTTGAACATCCAAATAATCACACGCAAAAGCACTATAATAAAAACAATGCTCAGGCACATCGAAAGTCCTACCAATCCCCTTGTAAAACGCATTGACAAGCTTAAAAAACGACGTAATCGAGAGCGTGAAGGCGTCTTTTTACTTGAAGGGCAACGCGAACTAGAACGTGCAGTGGCGTGTGGCTATAGCTTTGAAGAGATTATTTTGTGTCCTGAATTTATCGAAAACTATGACACCTTTAGTCTAAATCTGAAAGAAAAAACCAATCAATCTACAACAACTAAACAACTTTACTCACACATGAGTTACAGAGAAAATCCTGATGGAGTTTTAGCAATTGCGAAAATAAAAACGCATGCGTTAGCGGATATAACGCTTCCAGAAAATGCTTTTGTTTTGGTTTTGGAAAATTTAGAAAAGCCCGGAAATATTGGGGCTTTGCTCAGAACTGCTGATGGGGTTGGGGTTGATGCAGTCATAATTACAGGACAAACCGATTTGTATAATCCCAATATGGTGCGCTCGAGCATGGGTAGTCTCTTCTATTTAAACATTGCTCTCACGGATAACCAAAGCTGTCTGGGCTGGCTAAAAGCTTCAAACATACAAAGTTACGCAACTACACCACATACTAAAAAAACCTATTGGCAAGGTGACTTCAAAAGCGCCAGTGCCATCATTTTAGGTACTGAACACGATGGCCTCTCAGCTTTTTGGCATGAACATGCTACTGAAGAAGTCGTTATACCCATGGCAGGACTTGCCGATAGTCTAAATGTTGCTAGTGCTGGTGCATTACTTATGTATGAAGTCTTGAGGCAGCGTCAAGACCAGTT
>CALHRJ010000385.1 GCA_938038395.1 uncultured Deinococcales bacterium
GATGTAAAGATTTAAAATATCCTTTACTTTATTTTAAGTCGTAAATTTAACTGCTAGAACTTTCTTGCGCTTCCATATAGGTACGCAAAATCGCATTCATTCTAGTTTGATAGCCAGCACCTTGAGATTTTAACCAAGTCAATACATCACTATCAATCCTGACAGTAATACGACTTTTATTCTCAGGCATTTTTAATTTAGCATTAGCCCAAAAGTTGTCATCGAGTTCAGGAATATCAGAGTAATCAATATCCTCATCACGGATGGATGCTATTTCAGCTAAACGTTTCTTGGAGATAGTCATAATAAGTATTCCTTTCTTTTTTGTTTGCAGGACGTGCAGAAATAAGACGTGTTGCACCATCCCTATCAGTATGAACAACAACAATCACAACAGTTTCATCTATAGTGCCAATACTTATCTCTCGAACCTCTCCGTATTCGTCAGAGCGTTCATCAAAGAGGGTTAAAACAGGCGTGTTAAAAATATGTTGTGCTTCTTCAAAGCTAACACCGTGCTTAACTAAGTTGGACTCATTCTTTAACTCGTCCCATTCAAAGTCCATATCTTATATGTACAACATGTATGTACAAAAAGTCAAGCTAAAACTTCTTTTTAAACTTAAAATATGATTGTGGTTTAGCCCACTAAACCGCAATGATGGGTGAAAATGTAACCTATGGTTGCATAGTGAATTGATCGGTTTAAGACTGTATTTATTATTCTTTGGAAACATGTTTAACTAAATGACCTTTGTCATCGTAATGATATGTTTCTGTCAAGTTCCCCTGAGTATCATATCTTTCTCTTCTAATCAAACCATTAACATTGTAGTAAGATACTGATGTTTTATGACCGTAAATATCGTAGTAAGCTTGCCACTCTAAATTACCTTGTTTATCATACTTAGATTTTTCACTTTTTTTGATTGACACTGACAGCATACCCCCTTTTAAGAAGAGTTCAAGAAGGTAGACTATTGCTAAGAATTAGTGAACATATAATCAGATATTTAAGTTAGCGTGAGTGGTAATTTACATAATCAATTTAAGTATTGCACTTTTATAAAATTCCATAATACGACTAAATACACAATTATCGATCCTGAGTATGATTATGGTTTAGCCCAGTAAACGACAATGATGGGTGGTTTTTAAGAGTGTTTGGTTCGTAAAAGTAAAATGTGTAACCTAGTAATATGCGTCCAACTAAAATCGTTTCCTTACTATATTTAATCCTATATATTTCTATTTCAAATGCTCAGGAACAAGCATCCTTAGATTTCTTTATGCAGGTATATGGATTAAAAATTAGTCCTATCGCCTCAGTGTCTGAAACAAAAAGTGCTTTAGATATTCGCTTTGGTGAGGTGATTGAGAGGGCTACAATAAGTTTTAAGTTTGATTCTTTTAACGAGCAAGGTAATCAGATTGAAGGATCTATTTACAACTTCGATGGTAGTTTACGTATACAAATAAAATACAAATACGATAACCAAGGTAATCAGATTGAACAGTCTAACTACAGTTCTGATGGTAGTTTGGGTAGACAAACTACATACAAATACAACGACCAAGGTAATCAGATTGAAGAGTCTATCTACAATTCTGATGGTAGTTTACGTATGCAAAAAAAATACAAATATGATAGCCAAGGTAATCAGATTGAACAGTCTTACTATAGTTTTGATGGTAGTTTGGGAACCCAAACTAAATATAAATACAACAACGAAGGCGGTAAGATTGAAGAATCTAATTATTACTCTAATGGTGGTTTAAATAGGCAAACTAAATACAATGACCAAGGCAATAAGATTGAAGAATTTAGCTATAACCCTGATGGCAGTTTCCGTAATCAATATAAGTACAAATATAATGACCAAGGTAATCAGATTGAAGAGTCTATCTACAATGTCGATGGTGGTTTAAATAGGCAAACCAAAATCAAACACAATAACCAAGGTAATAAGATTGAAGAGTCTCACTACATATACGATGGTAATGATAGTAGTTTGGAGAGGCAATCTAAGTACAATGATAAAGGCAATCTGATTGAACAGTTTAACTACAACTCTGATAGAAGTTTACGTACTCAGATCAGACAAAAATATGATAACCAAGGTAATCTGATAGAGCAATCTGTCTATGACTCTAAGGGTAGTTTAATATCTCAACAATACAAGTATAGATACAATAACCAAGGCAATCAGACTGAATTCTCCATATATAACGCTGATGGTAGTTTAGAGTGGTTGTCAAAGTGTGAATATGAATATGATAGATATTTAAACTGGACTAAAAAAACTTGTATTCAATATGTAGAAAAGTTTGGTAACTTGCAACCTAATTATATTGCTAGCAATAGAACTACAAGAACAATTGAGTATTACGAATAAATTAAAGAAATAGCATGATTGTGGTTTAAGCCCATAAGCCTCAATCATAGCCCTCAAATATAATAGTAATTTAGGTAAAAACACACAATCAAAGCTCCAAAAATATCATCGGTGTTTTCTTTAAACATCAATCCTTAGATAGAGTAGATACTCTAGCTCACGTTTCCAACGTAGAGGTATCCCCAGGATCTTCTCCTAATAACTGTGCTTTCAACAAACGTCGCATAATCTTGCCACTTCGTGTTTTTGGCAAACTAGAAACAATCTCAACTTTTGAAGGTGTTGCAATCGGTCCAAGTTCATTACGAACATGGTCAGAAAGTATTTTTGGCATATCGCCAGTAGTATCGGCATCACCGCGAAGCACAGCAAAAACCACAATCGCCTCACCCTTAAGTTCATCAGGAATACCAATAACCGCAGACTCTGCAACCGCAGCGTGCGATACAAGGGCAGACTCTACATCTGCTGTACCAATTCTGTGACCTGCTACGTTCAGAACGTCATCCGCTCGACCTAGTACACTAAAGCGTCCTTCTTCATCACATATAGCTACGTCACCTGTAATGTAATGGCCTTCTACTTGCTGCCATATTTTTTCGTAGCGTTTTGGATCATTCCAAATGGTTCTCATCATGTGTGGAAAAGGTCGTTTAAGGGCAAGTAATCCACCAGTATTTGCAGGAAGCTCATTGCCATCCTCATCAACTATGCAAGCCTCAACACCTGGAAGCGCTCGACCCACAAAACCAGGTTTGTGTTCGTGAATTGCCATTGTACCTAGCGTAGGGCCACCCAGCTCAGTTTGCCACCAATGATCCATAACATAGGCATGATCTTTGCACAGGTATTCTTGCGCCCAACGAAAGGCTTCAGGATTAAGAGGTTCGCCAGCACAGACCATAATCCGCAAGCTACTAATGTCATAGGCATCAGGATATTCATTACCCATGCGCATCCACATCCGAACAGCTGTCGGCGCAGTAAAAAGTGCCGTTACTCCGTAGCGTTCAACAACGTCCCACATGATGCCTGCATCAGGCGTATCTGGCGCGCCTTCACGGAAAACGGTGGTTGTACCACCTAATAATGGCGCGTAGCAAATATAGCTGTGCCCAACTACCCAGCCAATGTCACTCATATTTAGAAAGACATCATCAGGGCCAATGTCCATATAGCTTTCTAGGTGATAACCTACACCAACCATATAGCCACCATGAACATGTACAACACCTTTTGGCTTACCAGTTGTACCACTTGTATAGAGAACATAAAGTGGATGTTCTGAATCTACTAGTTCTGCTTCGCAATGTGGTGATAGTTTTAGAAAGCTATCCCAATCAACCTCTTTATCGCCTAAAGGTTTCTTTTCTTCGCGAGAAAAAACAACAACATGTTCTACAACATCGGTACCTGCAACCGCTTCATCTGTTATGCCTTTTAAATCAACAGACTTGCCCCGACGATAACCAACATCTCCAGTTATGACGACCTTTGCACCTGCATCGTCTATTCTTGTTCGTAGTGCGCCTGCTGCAAAACCTGCATAAACTACACTGTGAACTGCGCCAATTCTGGCACACGCCAACATAGACACAACACCTTCAATCGTTAGAGGCATGTAGATAACAACACGGTCACCTTTTTGCACATTTAATGATTTGAGACCATTGGCAATTCGGTTAACCATAGCTAGCAACATGCCGTAAGTCACCGTTTTTTCAGTACCATCTTCCCCAAGCCAGATAAATGCGGCATGGTTCTTTTTACCTGCTGCCACGTGTCTATCAAGCGCATTAATCGTGATATTAGTCGTTGCACCTTCAAACCAGCGATGATTAACACCATCAAAGCTTGAAACTTTAGACCAAGGTGTTGCCCATTCGTAACCGCTTGCAATTTCCTCCCAAAAGGCATCATTATTTTCAATAGAATTTTTATAGATACCGGTATAATCTTGAATTTTTGCTTGTGAACTTACTGCTTGTGGTGGTTGAAAGATTTCTTGTTCTGCTAACAAAGTTGCTAATTTATCTGACACAATTTTCTTACCCTTCAGTCTTGTGATGCTGATTAGTTTTACACAAGTGTGTAACCTTTTTGTATTTCTACCCCTTTATGGAAGTCAGGTAGGCACGTAGGTACAACACGAAAATATTAATTAGTGTTTTCATTATATATCAGCTTCTATATGCGTCAACAAAACAAACAGGTTAAAGTACAACTTTTCAAAACTTTTGAGTGTGGTAAAGTGGCTGCAAGAAAAAATCAAAATAAACGGAGTTTTTATGTCTAATAATATTGAATCTGTTTTGCAGGAAGATCGTCGTTTTAGTCCTTCAGATAGTTTTAAAGCTAAAGCACGCTTAAGTAGTAAAGAAGGTTATGAAGCTCTTTACCGTCAATCTTTGGATGATCCAGATAGTTTTTGGGGTGGCGTCGCCAATGAATTGCATTGGTTTGAACCTTGGTCAAAAACGCTTGAATGGAATGAACCATTTGCCAAGTGGTTTGTTGATGGCAAAACGAATATTTCTTATAACTCTTTAGAGCATCAGATAAACCGTGGTTATGGTGACAAAGCTGCCATCATCTGGGAAGGTGAACCTGGCGATAAACGCACAATTACTTATAGTGAAATGCTTGATGAGGTCAGCAAGTTTGCTAATGTACTTAAAAGTAAAGGTGTTACAAAAGGTGACCGTGTAGCAATTTATATGCCAATGATTCCTGAAGCAGCTGTAGCGATGCAGGCTTGTGCTCGAATTGGTGCTACACATTCTGTAATTTTTGGTGGCTTCAGTGCGACTGCACTTGCTGATCGGATTATTGACGCAGAAGCTAAGGCTGTAATTACGGCTGATGGTGGTAACAGAAGGGGTGGGGTTCTACCACTTAAGCCTGCTGTAGATGAGGCGCTCGAGCGCTGCCCAAGCGTAACAAGCGTTCTAGTTGTGAATCGTACTAACAACGATATAAACATGACTGCAGGTCGAGACCACTGGTACCATGAGGAAATGGCGACAGCTTCTAATGATTGTCCAGCCGAACCCCTAGATTCAGAACACCCACTGTTTATCTTATATACCTCAGGTTCAACAGGCACACCAAAAGGCGTACTACATAGCACAGGCGGTTACCAAACCTATACCTACCTCACCAATAAATATGTATTTGACATGCAAGAAGATGACATCTTCTGGTGTACGGCTGACGTTGGTTGGATTACGGGTCACTCATATATTGTTTATGGTCCAATGCTCAACGGTGTTACCCAAATTATGTATGAAGGCACACCAACCCACCCACACCCAGGTAGATTCTGGGAATTGGTACAAGAACATAAAGCAACTATTTTCTACACAGCTCCAACTGCGATTCGAGCCTTTATGAAATTAGGCGATGAACATCCAAACAAGTTTGACCTCTCTTCTATTCGCTTACTTGGTAGCGTAGGTGAACCTATTAACCCAGAAGCATGGATGTGGTACTACAACGTAATTGGTGGAGAACGCTGCCCTATCGTAGATACTTGGTGGCAAACAGAGACTGGTGGGATCATGATTACGACACTCCCAGGCGCGCACGACGCTAAACCCGGCTCTGCTGGCTTACCATTTTTTGGAGTAGAGCCTGCGATTATGAGTAAAGACGGTCAAGAAATGAATGCTAACGAAGGTGGTTTCTTAGCGATTAAACGTACATGGCCATCAATGATTCGCACAGTATATGGCGATGATCAACGTTATAAAGATACGTATTGGTCAGACATTGAAGGGTGTTACTTTGCTGGTGATGGTGCTAGAAAAGACGAAGATGGTTATTTCTGGATTATGGGTCGTGTAGACGATGTTGTGAACGTTTCAGGACACCGATTAGGCACTATGGAAATCGAATCTGCACTTGTTTCCCATGAAACTGTTGCTGAAGCTGCTGTTGTAAGTCGCCCAGACGATATAACTGGCGAAGCGATTGTTGCCTATGTAACGCTTGAAGGCAAACGTGAAGGCTCTGACGATTTAAAGAAATTACTCCTAAATCACGTTTCTAAAGAGATTGGTGCCATTGCTAAACCCAAAGAAATTCGTTTTACTGATGCTCTACCAAAAACGCGTTCTGGTAAAATCATGCGCCGCTTGCTCAGAAACATAGCGGCTGGTCAAGACATTACTGGCGATATCAGTACACTTGAAGATCGTAGTGTTGTTGATAAGTTATTAAACTCTGAATAAATCTAAAACATCCTTTGAGATGTAAAAATTACACAGTATTGTCACTTTTAACCATCGATTAAAGTAAGATTTTTTACCTTTGATTGATGGTTTCTTTAATTTTTCTGCTCCTCGAAAAGCTCATTATAGACGTCAGGGACAAATGAAACACCACTTTTTACAGTATGGCATCTATCTTTATAAAGCGTTCATACCTAAAGTTTCGTTCATAAAGCGTACATATTCTTACAAACTTCTTGTGGTGAAATGCATTCAAAGGTAGGTAATGAAAAGGTAAAATATACATTAATTACCATTACGCAAAACTGAACGAGAAGGCAGTTGCGTAGGAGAAGGTTGTGTCTGATAGTAATTATGAATAATTTTAGGAATAAAACTTTAAGCCCCAATACTATTGTGGATGTTCAAAAGCCCAGAACAGAAAACACAATATCCGCACTGAAATCTAAGTTAACAGACCCTTTAGTTCATTCCTCAATGGCAGTTTTTCTACAAGCATTACCTGCAATTGACGAAGCCCCACTTTATTAAGG
The DNA here is from genome assembly GCA_938038395.1 of uncultured Deinococcales bacterium. Taxonomy (GTDB): domain Bacteria; phylum Deinococcota; class Deinococci; order Deinococcales; family Trueperaceae; genus CALGZD01. Next base: position 7,162 of record CALHRJ010000385.1, read on the forward strand.
TAGAATAATGACTATAATGAACCCAACTCTAGTACTTGCGGTTGATGATGAACCAAGCATACTGAAACTGGTAGAGCTTAGTTTACAGTCAGCAAATTATGATGTTCTCACCTTTGATAATGCCTGGGATGCACTTGAAGACCTAGGAGACGGATTGCGCCCTGATGCAATTGTTGCAGATGTTTCAATGCCTGCGCTCGATGGTTTCAGCTTTTTTGAGAAAGTTCGAGAAATTCAAGAACTCCGTGGCGTACCTTTCCTATTTTTGACAGCGCTAGGTGAACGTAAACACATTCGCTACGGTATGTCTTTAGGTGCAGATGATTACGTAACCAAACCATTTGAAAAAGATGAGCTTGTTCAAGCCATTTCTATGCGCCTTCAGCGTGTTCAAGAACTCCGTAAACCATCTGAAAGTGTTGTACGTGTGACTGGATTAGGTCACCCACTGGTCGAAAAAGATACTCAACGTTTGGATTGGGATTCTCTAAAGGCTTTAGAACTGCTTTTTTACCTCCTCGAACACCGCAGTGGTGTTAGCACTTTCGAAGTAGCAGAAGCACTTTGGCCTGGTAAAACAGAATCTAAAGCAAGCAGTAGCTTCCACACAACCTTGTACCGTTTGCGCAAGGTTATGGGTGGCGAAATTGTAGAATCTGCCAACCGTCGCTATTACTTACACAGTAAATTTGACATCAACTATGATGTTGAAATGTACCGTCAAGCAAGTACAAAAGCACGTGAAACTGGCGAGTTAAAAGATTACACTGCTGCTGCAAAATTATATGCTGGTAACTTTTTATCTGGCTTTGATTCAGAATGGATTGAAAATATCCGCCTAAATCTGCATGCTGAGCACCTAACCTTGCTTTTAGCAAGTGCAGAAAAAGCACAAGAAGCTAACAATCTAGAAGAAGCAACCCGTTATTACCGCGCTATGACTGAGCATGAGCAATATAGTGAAACTGCTTGGGAAGGTCTAGCCAGCGTTTGGGAAAAACGTGGTGAGATTTCTAGAGCAAATGAAATCCGTGACCGTTTTAGACAGATTATGGATGACGATTCTTAAAAAGTTAGGTAACTATTTTGGGCCCAAGGTATCGATTTACCTTGGGCTTTTTTATAGTTTGATTTGTTGTGTCATTGTCACGGACAAAGTGGTTTTGTAAAGCAATATAGTTCCTGAGAACGGTTTTGGGGATGCTTTCGACAAATCCCCCCGCTCACTGCGTTCACTGCCCGCCTTAATAAAGGGGGCTATAGTTTAACTTATCACTTTGTCAGTCCTCAATGTCTTAATAACCTCGTTTTAAATTTACAAGATTTCGCATTTCACCTTTAGCCAAAGCTTCAATAGTGACCAAGACATCTTCAAAACGAACCTTGTCTTGTATGCCCATCGAATCACTTCTATGTGGACTCATAACAACATTTAGTAATTCGTGAAATGGCAAGTTAGCTGGAAAGGTCAGCACTCTATCTTCTTTAGTTTTTGGATAGTTCCACCACA
>CALHRJ010000386.1 GCA_938038395.1 uncultured Deinococcales bacterium
GCTGCACCTGTACTCGATTTCGAATCAATTGATATGAGCATTGCCTACCGCAAAGGTCGCTACGAACAGGGTGCTGATTATCTCAACTTACCCTTTACCAAAGAGCAGTACGATGTCTGGTATGAGGCACTTGCCCAAGCCAGAAAGCATTTACCGCATGACTGGGAAAAAATGGAGTTCTTTGAAGGCTGTATGCCTATTGAAGAAATGGCACGTAGGGGCTACGATACTCCTCGGTTTGGTCCTTTGAAACCAGTGGGCTTACGCCATCCTGAAACTGAAGAGTCATACTTTGCAGTTGCTCAGCTTAGGCAAGAAGATGTTCGTGGACAGATGTGGAGTTTGGTAGGTTTTCAGACTGGTCTAAAATGGGGTGACCAAAAAACGGTAATTCAAACTATTCCGGGGTTAGCAGATGCTGAAATCATCCGTTATGGTGTCATGCACCGCAATACCTACCTAAATGCTCCAAGGCTTATGAATGCTGATTTGTCCTTACGTGAGAATCCAAACCTATATATTGCGGGTGTGCTTGCTGGTACAGAAGGTTATTTAGAATCATCTGCTACAGGATGGTTAGCAGGAACCAATGCTGCTAGGCAGTTACTAGGTCAAGAAGGCTTTTATCCACCTGAAGAGAGTATGCTTGGTGGCTTGGTGCGCTTCTTATCTACGGCGAATAGCGATAATTTCCAACCGATGAATGCCAACTGGGGTCTCGTGCCGAATGTTAAAAAAGAACGTGGTGTGGGCCGTGCTGAGCGTCGTAAAAAGATGTATAGCAATGGTTTAGAAGCATTTACGGCTTGGTTTGATGAAACTGCAAAGGTTACTACTTGATTCCTTTTGATAACGAAATTTAAAGTTTGATAGGTTGCTCTACATTTATGTAGGGCAATATTTTTGCAATGTTGCGGGCATCATCTAGGCCACGGTGGTGTGTTCCCTCAAGTTCAAGATTTAGTTTATGCAAGGCTTGGTCTAGTCCAAAACGTTTTTTAGTGTTTTGGGCAGCACTAAAGGCTAGTTTGATGTTGAAGTGAGTGGTGAGGGGAAAGGGGATGTTGTGGAGGTTGCAATCTTGCTCGAGCTGCTTTCTGTCATACTCACCCCATGAGCTAAACATGTAGTCTTCATACTGACTTGCCCAAGCAAGAAATGCTTCAAAGACTTTCGGAAAGATATCTGCACCATCCACATCTTTTTGTTGAATGGAAGTTAGTTCTTTGCAAAAGTCGCGTAATTCTGTATGGATGATGGGTCTAACAAAAGCCTGAAACTCATCTAATACTTTCAATGATAGGGCATCTACGATAACCGCACCGATTTCAATTGTTTCCATATCTGTACGGGCAAAGTTGCTTGCGCTGTCTTTTGTATCGTCGCAAGTTGCTTCTAAATCGACAACCAATAAGTGTTTGATAAGAATGTCCCCTTGTGTATCGTGTTGTACTTTTGTATTTCTGAGTATTCTCCATTTTTACAATGCTTTTTGTCGTCTTTATGCAATCGAAAAACTTAGGAAAATAGTTTTAAAATCTTTGCTAGTTTGGACATAAGCCATCGCTTGTTGTGCCTTATGGTGTCAATGGCTACTGAACATCTATGAAACTATTAGACTTTGATTTCTTGTAGTTTACACTATATTAAACGATGCAATGCGCTAAAAACTAACACTTTTTAATGGTTACATTACCTAGTCTTGAATAAGAACCACAACATGACTAGGTATCAAAAAAAATTTGTACTTAAGTTACTACAAAGATGTTTTATGAGATTAATGCATTGACATTTCTTAGATAATACATAGATATGTAATTGATTGAAAAAACTACCAAGCTAGACCTAGATTAATCCTTAAATTAATACGATACTTATAAAACTGTCAGTTGACTTGCAAGCAAGCTTGTTTAAATCGTAAGCTTACAGTTCTACTAAACTCAAACGTTCATGTAGTGGGAATCAGACATCTAAAAATAGGTTTCACAAACTTTTAGATGTTTAAAGTACTATCTCAAAATTGCAAAAATATTTAGCGTTTTAACAAAGAAAAATTTGTTTTAAATCGGGAATTGGCTCCTAAATGGAGACTCCTAAACACCTCAACGGAGAAGGGTAATTAGGGTCGAGTATTGTGAATTGTCTACGTGGTACAACAAAAAAATTGATGTTTTGGCTGAGATATGAGTGGGGCACCACGCCTACCAGCCTATTTAACTTATCTAGAAATAGGGTTAACCCATGAGTGAAGAAGCCCTAATCTGGCAGAGCCTTTTGGAATGTATTCAAAAAGATGTACCACAGGTCCAATATCGTACTTGGTTTGAAGATAAAACACGGCCGCTTGGTATGAAAGGCGATAGTTATGTCATTGGTGTGCCGCACTCTTTTGCCAAAGACTGGATCAAGAACCACTATGGCGAGCTTATCGAGACTTGCCTTAGCAATCTTGGTAACACAGCAGTCTCAGTATCTTATGAGGTTGTTGGGTTTGATACCGCTCAACAAGAACTTTTCTCTGTGCAAGATGCTGAAGAGGCTTTAGCCCAACAAGGTAATGACCTAAAAGGTAGTGACCTAACAAATCAAACTAATGATGTACCTCCTGCTCCAAACACTCAACCAAGTACCGAAAGATACAATCAAGATTTTGCGTCACCCCTGAATTCAAAAAAAGCTCAGAATCCAGACAAGGTTAACTCAGAAATGCAACAACCAACCCCTATCAGTAAACGCTTATCACTCAACCACAAGTACATTTTTAGCAATTTTGTTGTTGGTCCTAACAATAGTCTGGCTCATGCTGCTGCTCTAGCCACAGCAGAGTCTCCAGGACGTGCCTATAACCCTCTGTTTATCTATGGAGATGCTGGGCTAGGCAAAACTCACCTTATGCACGCTGTGGGTCAATCTGCAGCAGAACGCTTTCCACACATGCAGGTAGAGTACGTAACAACTGAGACCTTTACCAATGACCTTGTTACTGCAATTCGTGGTGATAACATGGTGCAATTCCGTGACCGCTACCGTAATATAGATTTGTTACTTGTTGATGATATTCAATTTTTAGATGGTAAAGAACGAACCCAAGAAGAATTTTTCCATACCTTTAATACGCTCTACGAATCTGGTAAACAAATAATTCTATCGTCTGATAGACCACCACGAGATATATCAACACTTGAGAACCGCTTAAGAAGCCGCTTTGAGTGGGGTCTTATTACGGATATTCAAGCCCCAGATCTTGAAACACGTATGGCGATTCTCAAAATGAATGCAGAAAACCATCAGGTAAACATCACAGATGATGTGATTACCTATATCGCCTACCAAGCAGCAAAAAACATTCGGGAATTAGAAGGCGCACTTATGCGCGTAATTGTCTATGCCAGTATGAATGGCGCACCGATGAACCGTAACACTGCTGCGAATGCACTGTCTGATGTCTTTACAACAAACGAAGAGATTAGTTTGAGTTTAGAGGACATATCGCAAACTGTAACTTCCCATTACAACACCACCAAAGAAGATATGCTTTCAAAAAGCCGTAGGGCTGAGATTGTTAAAGTTAGACAGATTTGCATGTACCTCATGCGTGAGTTAACAACACATTCATTTCCTGAAATTGGTACATTCTTTTCTGGACGTGACCATACGACTGTAATGCACGCAGTACAAAAGATAGAAAAGCTATTAAAGACAGATAACGTTATTGCTGAAGAAGTTCGTACTATAAAATCTAGACTTGCGATTTAGCCTAGGTTTTGCAACTTAGATTTTTAATTTGACATTTTTACGTTCATAATTCATCTCGAATTATGGACGTATTTTATTCAGTAGTTATCGATTACTCACTTAGATCTTGAGCTAGCATGAGTGCGTTTCCATCTGGGTCGTAGAGTGTTGCTAACTTAACCATACCCTCCACATACATCGTTTCCCCGTCAAATTTGACAGCATGTCCTTCAAGATCCTTACGGGCAGAATCAACATCTTCAGTTCCAAAAACTGGAATCATATTTCCAGGTGTTACTTCTTCTGCATCTCCTAAACCTAGTGTGACACCTTCAGTATTTGTCGTGAGTTCAGTCCAACCAATTTCATCTGCGCTATAAATTTCTTCAAAGCCGAAGTGTTTCTTGTACCATTCTGCTGACCTTGCACGACTTTTTACATTTAGTGAAATGGTAATCGTTGAATTTAATTTTACTGTTGACATTTTGACTTGCTCCTTAAGGTGATTTATTTTATAGTAACTATAATAAATGGACAAACAGCAATTAGTCAAGCTTTGCTCAAAAAGTTGGAGCCTTAAAGCGCTTGCATTACTAAATCAAGGAGTTTCAGGTAGGGTTTCGCCGCTTGCTAGCGCAGCAGGTGCAGGTAGAACAGCTATGTCTGCATCTGTTCAGCACCTTGTTGAACTTGGGTTGTTAGAACGGAATTCTGGTCATGGGCATCCGCTGCGACCTGAGTTTGTGCTTACGGATGAGGGGATGCTATTAGGTGAATGGGCTTGTAGGCTTGATGAACTATTGATTACGCCTGAAGATTCAAAGTTGGCTCGAGCTACTTGGACCCTACCCATCATGCAAGTTTTAGGAAATTATGAACGTTTCAATGAAGTAGCAGGCGTGCTTTCACCTATTACAGATCGTTCGCTTTCACTTACTTTGACTCAACTAACTACAGGAAAATGGATTAGTCGTGGCGTAGAACCTGAGCTTCAACCTCCACTGGTCTATTACCGACCAAGCGGAATTGGTGAGCAAATCTCAGAATATTTGAATAGAGCATCTTAAAATATAGGTATTCTATTTTATTATTATAGATAAGTTTTATTTTAAGTAATGCCCTTTGATAAACTCAGTAGCTGGATGTCGCAGTTGTTGACATTGAGCAATAAAGGCAGCATAGTCATAGCTAACTTTGTAATGTTGTAACTTATAAGCGGCTTCATTTGCATCTAATAAAACATAGGATGCTCGTAAATCTTCTGTGGGCGGGTTACTAACACTTCCAAGGTTTACAATTCGTAAACTTTTAGGTTGTCTATCGCTTGCTTTATGTGTATGCCCTACACAAACTAAATCAGCAGAGCAGTTTTTGAAGAGCTGTTGTAATTGTTCATCTGTAGTTTCTGGGTGTACGCCTATGCCATCATCTAACTCAAAGGAAGCATGTACCCCTAAAAACTGACTGCTGTCTGGCAAAGTTTTATTTAGGTCACTAGGTAGATTGGCTAAGAAGTCAAAATAACCAGCGACAGTTATAGCACCTTGTGTCCAAGCAAAAGATTCATTGACGCTTTTGAAAATTGTAATAGCTTCCAGATTGTTTCTAACATCTTCAATAGTGGGAGGTGGACGCTCACCTGTGACAACATACCTGTCTGTATTACCTCGAATAAATTCAGCATTTTTTAAAGCGGTTAAGCGTTCCAAAATGCCTATGGGGTCAGGGCCTATAGCTACTAAATCACCAAGTATCCAATAAGCATCTACACCACCTTGTTTTTCAATATCTTCTAATACGGCATCTAAAGCTAAGGAGTTACCATGAATATCTGAAAAGAGTGCTATACGCATAATTTTCAGCCTATCACGTGACTTTTTGAATTAGCCATTTTAAAAGCAATTGCTAGTCTACAAGCAAAAGCGTATAGTGTAGCTCTTACATGCATACAAAATCGCTCCCTTACGTCTTTTTACTTAGCCTCTTTTGGGGAACGAATGTTGTGGCTAGTCGCTTTGGTATTGGTGAATTCAACCCTTACTTGTTTATAACGCTACGCTTAACGATTGCTGTTCTGTGTTTTGTACCAGTTTTGTTACTGATACAAGGCAAATTACCCACACGAGTATCGCTTTGGAAAAAGGCCGCTTTAAGCGGTTTACTTGGTGTAGCTATTCCTATGCCAACCTTTATTTTATCTTTGCAATATCAATCTAGTGGTGTGGCTAGTTTATATGTAACAACATTTCCTGTGATGCTTATAATTGCAGCGCATTACATATTGCCAGATGAACGTATGACCCGTAATAAAGCACTAGGTGTAACAATTGCTTTGTGTGGCGCATTGTTTTTAGCGATAAAAGGTGAGAGTGGTTTGAGCGATATTGGTCGGGCAAATCCGCTAGGCTTCATACTTATTATTGTCGGGCTAATGTCTGAAGTCTGTAATACTATGTTTGTACGCCTCCATATGAAAGATGAAGACCCACTACAAGTTACAGGTATTCGCTTATTTACAGGTGCGATTATTGTAGCTATTGTGACGAGCTTCTTTGGTGATTTTTCTTTTGCAAATGTAACACGAGCAGGCTACTTTTCGCTTGCTTACGCGGCTATCTTTGGTGCATTGGCAGCACAGTTTTTAGCTTTCTTTATACAAGGTAAATTTGGTGCAACCGCTTTTTCTATGACATCTTTTATAGTGCCTGTCGTGGCAACACTTTTTGGTGCATTGTTACTTGGTGAAATCTTGACTTGGGCGATGGCTGTTGGGATGTTGTTAATTGGAACAGGACTTTACTTGGTGAATAAGTAAGCTTTATTTTTTGGAGTGCTATTCAATCAAGGTAATTAACTGAGGTGCAATATAACTGGGATGCCTAGCTTAAGCGACATCTCAGCGAATCGTCTTAGTAACTCTAGATTGATTGGATGATTCTTAAATTCCGATAGCCTAACATGTTTTAGTGTTTATGTTTTATCGTTGTCAATGTCTTCTACATTGGTTTCATGTGCTGCATCAGTAATATTGTCTTGATGCATTTCACTATCAGTGTCCATTTCTGAATCACTTACTGAGTTTATGTTCATGTGTGGGTCGTTTGAATCGTATATTTCAACATTATCTGAGTCACTTTCAGAGCTGTATTTGGTACTAGATTCAGAGCTGTATTAATCGTTGTCATCATCTTCATATTCTGATTCATGTTCTGATTCGTCCTTATCATCATCTTCATACTCAGATTCATGCTCTGATTCGTCCTTAGCATCTTCACTAGCACTATAGTGATTGCTTGCAAATTGTTGAGCAACAACAAGATCAGGATTTGTAATATCAATGAAAATTGCTTCTGTTTCTAAATCTACTGTCCAAACAAGATAACCATTGAGCACTGTGAGTTCTGCGTTGGCACCTTCTGGTAAAGTTCCTGCCTTTTGTTGGGCGAGTGTCAGTGCTTGTCCTGCGGTTATAGATGCCAATGTACTTGCTTCTTCGAGTGACATACCTGATTCGTAAAGTGTCGTTCCTTTAAAGCTATTCATAGTCTGGTTATAGCTTTGCTGACTAAAGCCTAATTGCGAGAAACCGAGTGTTCCTAAAACTGCGATGCTTAAAAGTCCTATAGATAGTTTTTTCATGTTTAATTCCTTTCACCAATTAGGAGTTTGGATTTGGGTTACTCCCTTTGGTTAAAAAGAGTTTAGATAACGAATGTTGGATGTATGTTGGACAAAGGCAGATAAGAAAAACTCGTTTTTGGAATGGGCGCTTTCTTAGGAATAAGGCCAAGTTTTATGAGTATTTAGAGCAAAATAATTTATTATTTCTTTAGTAAAGTCTTAAGTTTGAGTGTTTCCTAAAGCACTAATGAACATTTCGGAAACATGAGGGAAATGTTTCTGTCTAAACTGCAATCACTGAGGTATAGCTTGTTCTAATGTCGAAAGTTTCTTGATAAGCAAGACATCAATCAATAGTTATAAAGATTTACTGTGTAGTTATAAGCTAGTTATAAATAACGAATAGTTTTAATAATGAACTTACAGGATGATGAATTCCTCGACGCTTGCTTCGAATTAGGTATTTAGAATCAATGTGACTCTAAGTCACAAGATTTCCCATCGATACATCGTCAGCTTGCTGCGATGCTGTTCATTAAGCTAAAGATGATTATGATTTACACAGTACTGGGAGGAAAAATGAGAACGATCCACACTGCAACTGGGCGTGGCTCTGTATCTAACTTTAACAAGTTGGATATATCGGCAAGTGTATTTATTACGCTTGTCTTGAGTTTGTTTGGTTTTACTGCTATTGCACAATCCGTAGCAGGTATAGATATTCGACTTAATACAGAAAATGAATTTTATGTTGCAGAGTATCAGCAAGGGGATGCACCGCAACTTGGTGTAGCTGTATCACGCGATAGTTACGTTTATGTATTTAGTATTGATTCTGATTTACGTTATGCGAAGGTGTTGCCAAATAGTTATGAGCCAAACAACTATGTTTATGCTTCACAGGGTGCAAGTTATCCAAATTTTGAAAGCCAATATAGTTTTTCGCTTGAAGGTTTGCAAGACTATACGACACTCTTTGCCTTAGCTAGTCCTCGTGCGATTAGTGACACAAGGCTCGAGCGCCTTATACAGAAGTATGTGCTTTTTGCAGAAGCTTATAGCGACCCAGTCAAGCTCGCCAATGTTATCATTGGACCAGATATTGGTTCTGACATTAGTTACTTATATGTTTCAGGTGAACAAGTTAGTCAAAGTACATCTAATGTCGTACCAATAAATCCAGCTTATTATCAACTTGACTATGCATTGAATACTGGAATGGACGTTGAAGTCAATAGTTCTATCGTTCAGCAAGAAAGTGGAACAGAGTATAATTTAGCGAACTACGGTGCAGAATACGCGACAGGTGCATATGCGACTGCTGAATATAATGAAGTCTTAGACGCCTACCAAACAAGTTTAGATATTTATAATACTTATACGACTGATGAAGCTATTGCTACAGAAACTTCAGCAAATTTGAATAGTGCACAGTCAAATGTCGTTACTGCTAGTGTTGTTAATCAAGTAAAAGTATTTCCACAAACCATTACATTAACTGGTGTAGAACCTGCTCCAAGCGAAGCTACTGCACAAGTAGGTTATGTAACACCTGTTATTGAACAACAAAATACTATAGTAAACGATAACACTGTTTTAGCTGTATCTAATGTAGCCGTTTCTAATGTAGTTACAAGTCCAACAGAGGCTAGCATTGAACAACCCATCTCGGTGGTTGAACAGTCACTGCAGTCTGCGGTTAATACAACACCTTTCAGAAGTTGGGTAGCCTTAGGACTTGACAGTTATCGCTTTGAGTTTCAACAGTATTGTTATTGTACAGATGAATATCTTTATGAGATGATTGTATCTGTTGAGAATGGTAATATAACTCAAGTTCAGTACCTTGAGAATAATCAAGATGTACCACGCCATGTTTTTGAATCGGTACCAACCATTGAAGAGATGTTTATGGGTATTGCGGAAATACGAGTCGAAGGTTTAACCACTGTCAATGTAAGCTATGACCAGAATTATAGCTATCCTAACAACATTTACTTCGTTAACAATCCCAAAACAGATATTGATGACGTAAGTTACCAGATTTCGTATTTTGAAATTCAGTAACATAATCTATAGCTAATGAACAAACCCATTGGCTTGCCAATGGGTTATGGGGTATCTGACGAAGAAATCTTCTAGAGCTTGCTTAGACGTTGATTCTGGATGTTTTAAGGCAAGCTTTAGTATCCCTGTTCACAGTTAAATTTATAAGGAGTGGTACTTGTGACTACTCCTTATTTTTAATAGTTTTTATATGAAGTACCAAGGTAAAATTAGGTTTAACTATCTTAAAGCTATAATTGTACCGAATATTCAATCCTGTAGAGCTTTAGTGTCTAATCAGAACATATAATTTGATTATGTACAGGTACTTACTACTTTGTAACATAAGTAAATTTGTATGTTTTTAATCGCTTAAACCTCAGATACTTGGCATTCAGAGTTTATTTATTTATACACCACAATCTATAGTGGAGAATGTTAAAGAACTTTTGTTACACGTACTTAACTATGGGTAAGAATAACTTCCCTCTGAATACGATACTTATCTGTTAGCTTTTCTAGTGCTACCTTTGCCATAGCATCGATAGGGCTATTATTTAAAGTAATTAAGCTCTCAAGATTATCCTGAATGCGTTCTACTACAATATTCGATAAAGTATTGCTTTGAAGGGCTACGTTGCTAGCAAAAAATAATGCCTGTTCTTTGTTTTCAGTTAAGGATAAGAGCCAATAGATAAGCTCATCAGCTTTAATACTTTTATCTTTGGCAAGCAGTGCATAAAACATCAAAACACCATGCTGTCCTTGATCTCTTAGTTTGAGACCACTGTTTTTTAAGTGGTTTAATCCATCTTGCCCTTTATGATGAAGCTGTTTTGCTATGTAAAAATCCTGAAAGCTTTTATGGCTAAACTCTAAGATGTTGTTCTCGTAATTCGTACTAAGACCATCACTTATAAAAATACTATGTTTGTTTTCACAAGCATCCAAGAGTGTATCGAGCTCATCGGGTGTTAAGGGGTGTCCTAAATTATCAAGCTCTGACATTAGGATTTTTTTACACCAGTTACTTTGAATGTAAAGTGCATTATTTTTATGTATGGTGTAAGCAATGCGCTCGAGCGCAAATCCCCACTGCGACGGATGGCAACCTTCGGGTGTATACCACAGCAAACTTTGTTTTAAATAACTTTCAAAGAGTGCAGCAGTTTCGGTTTCTAGCGCAACTTTATCCGTATAAAGCGCAAGCAACATACAAAGCATCATAGGGTTTTGACATAGTTCAGCAATCTTTGGATTACTTTCAACTCTCTGAATAAAGTCCTGAGCGTCTAAAGAGTTATCTAAAGCGACACCGTTAGCCAAATACTTGAAGTGTTTGTTTACATAGTGTTCGATACCAGTAGTACTTAAGGGTAATAAAGCGTAGGTAGCGAAGCGTGTATCTGAGTACATCTCTGAATGTATAGGTTGATTACTTGTAATCACTACATAATGATTGGAATGCTTTCTTGCAAAGTCTTCAATAGTTGTGAAGGCTTCTTGTTGTATATCGTCATATACAATGTCATCTAAACCATCAAAAAGGAATAAACATTTACTGGCAGCTAGTTTTTCTTCAACCAGTTTTTGAGCCTGCTCACTTACTGCTAAATGTTCAGGTAGTGCTAATTTTATTATTTTGTCGATAGTTAAAGTATTTTCAGGTATATCGAGGTGTTCTGTATGGTTGAGCAGTTTAAGTGGTATGAAAAATGCAAGGGTTTCCTCTTCAGAGTCAGATTTAAAACTTGCTGCTCTAAGTGCTAAAAAACGGCAAAGTGTTGTTTTGCCATAGCCTGAAGGTGCAGTAATCAGCAACTGTTTGTGTAGCGCCATTGCATCATTAATGCTCTTTGTGGCAGATGGGGTTTCTGCTTGTTGTGGCAAGGTATAGGGAGGCTCGAGCTCTTCTAAGCTTGCTTGACAATATAGCTCTGGTAATTCAGGAAAGCCATTAACAGGACCAATAGGCACATCTGTTAGATAGGTACATTCTTCAATTAACCATGTCCTATAAGACTCTTCGAAAGACCGTTTACTTAATTGCGCTTTAAAGGCGTCACGACTGCTATTTTTGTCTTTTTTGCCTAAGAAACCAATAACCTTTTGCCATGCCATAGCTAATGAACAACCTTACAGAACGTCCACGAGTTATTAGTAATGAATCTCGTGCCCAGAGTTATATTGACACGAAATATGTATTCTATGTATTTGATGCATCCTATGCAATTGTTGAGGAATTTAGCATCCTGTAAGTTCATAGTTAAATTATACCTTAGTGATACCTTAGTACAAAAAGCATTTAAGCAAACTACAACGGTATTGAGCTATTTATGTATATTTGATTGATAAATTATGAAGTTTTAAAAGACGTGCTTTTTCTTAAGTAGCTGAAACGATTAGTTTTTGAAAAAATGGGTAGGCTATGAGCCATCATAGAATCTTAATCAGTAAGGAATTATTTTGAATTAGCCATTATCCTTAACTATTGTGTTTATCCACTGTGTTCATCCACCTTTTGGATGATGATAACGTATAGAAAGTGATACATACTATATACAACGGTCATGACCTAGATAGAGCCTTGGTTAAAAAATAGAGCTTTAGTTAGGAAATAGAGCATTGGCTAGAAAATAGTAGGAGGTGTTTGTGTTCGGTTGGCAAGATTTAACAACAATTCAACAAATTCTTTGGGTACTCGCGATACTCTCAACAAGTTTTTTTGTATTCACAACCCTTCTAGCATCACTTGGTTTGGGTGATTCAGATATTGATTTTGATACAAGCTTGGATGCGCCAGATGTAGATGTTAACCCGGATATTAACCCAGATATTAACCCAGATATTGATGTAAATGCTGATGCATTAGATATACCAGATTTAGATGGTGTAGATAGTTCAGACGCTGCAACGAGTGAATTACTTGAGTATCTTAGCTTCCGCAATATTTTAGCCTTTACCCTAGGCTTTTCGTGGACAGGTGTACTCTTTTTCCCGCAGTTAAATGTCTTTTCACTCTTACTCGCTGTACCTGCTGGTGTTCTTTTTGCTTACCTAAATAAATGGCTAACTGACCGTATGCATAGTTTGGAAAGCAAAGGCAATGCAGATGTACATGATGCTATGGGTCAGTGGGCAAAAGTAAGTGTTGCTATTGATGAGAATTTACAAGGTAAGGGCAAAGTAGTTGTACGAGTACGTGACCGTGAGATGGAATTATTAGCGCAAACAGAAGATAGCCAAACACTCAAACGTGGTGACAGAGTACAAGTTTACGACGTGAACGATGGCATTCTTTGGGTATCAAAAGAAGATCGTTTAGGACTTGATAGCTAATATAGTCAGTAAAAACCTAGGTTAAGGGGTGCGTCCTGCCAAAGGTTGAACAAATATCTAAGCTAATCATTAGATTATTCCAGTTAACAGGGACGAACCTTGGAAGTTTTTTTAAAAAGCAAAAAAACTTCTATTTGTGTTAAAACTATTTTTAACCTTGACTGGGATGCACCTAGGTTAAGTGACAATCTGTAATAGAAGACCGAATCAAACTTAATTATAGATTCATAAATCCAGAATTCATGTCTTGTGGAAATAGTTTTTTGACAAACTACTTGATACTATTGAATTAGGTATATGTCTAAAGGGTAAGCAACTCAGGTTTATTACAATAGCTTTATTGTGCTTAATGGCTTTGCTATACATTATTAATTACTATAGATAACTTTTACAAAAATAGGCTTTATCAGACTATAGAAATATAGTCTGTTCAAAATACAAAAGATAAATGGAGGTAATACATGCTTTTTGGTAATCTTGCCATCTTAATTGGCATATTGATCGTATTTCTTTTTCTAGTTATTGTTTATTGGATTAGTCGCTATCGTCGTTGTCCGTCAAACAAAATCCTAGTTGTTTATGGTCGTGTGGGTGGCGGTAAAAGTGCAAATGTTATCCACGGTGGTGGTACTTTTGTATGGCCTGTAATTCAGGCATTTAGCTACCTTGATCTAACCCCAATGACGATTGACATCAAACTGCAAAATGCACTTTCAAAGCAAAATATCCGTGTAGATGTACCGAGTCGTTTTACTGTTGCTATTAGTACAGACCAGCAAAGCATGATGAACGCTGCAGAGCGTCTTTTAGGACTTCAGAAGCAAGAAATCGAAGATCTTGCTATGGATATTATCTTCGGTCAGCTACGTGCAACGATTGCAACGATGGACATCGAAGAGATTAACTCTGACCGTGAGCGTTTTGAAAAGTCAGTGATGGATAACATCGAAACAGAGCTGCGTAAAGTTGGTCTAAGTGTTATTAACGTAAACATCAGTGACATCAGCGATGAAGGTGGCTATATTGAGGCGCTTGGTAAAAAGGCAAGTGCCCAAGCAGTCAACCAAGCAAAAATTGATGCTGCGGATGCTATGCGAAAAGGTGAATCTGGTAGTGCGCTTGCGTTGCAAGATCAGCGTATTGCAGTTGCTGAAGCCGATGCAGTAGCACAGCTTGGTGAAAATACTTCTAAAGCACGCATTGCTGAATCAGAAGCACAGTTGCAAGTTGCTGAAGCTGAAGCACTTAAGGTTTCTACAGTAGCGGAGCGTACTAGAGCTGCGGAAGCACAAATGGAAGCCTATCGTTCTGAGCAAGCAGCGGAGCTCGAGCGCGCCAAAGCAGAAGAGGCTAAGTTGCAAGCTGAGCAAATCGTTCCTGCGGAGATTGCACGTCAAAAAGCGATTCTAATTGCAGACGCAGAAGCTGAGTCCGAGAAGCGCCAAGGTGAAGGTGAAGCAAATCGCTTACAAGCCATCCTTGAAGGGCAAGCTCAAGGTCTTGCTAAAGTTGTTGAAGCTGCTGGTGGCGATGCAAATGCAGCTGTACAGCTCCTATATGTACAGCAACTACCTGAGCTTATGAAGATTCAAACTGATGCTATGAAGCAAGTACAGTTTGGTGATATTACCCTAGTAGGTGGTGGTCAAGAGGGTGGTGGCAGTGGCATCTCTAATGTTCTTAAGGAACTTAGTGTAGGTATGGCTGGTGCTAGTGCAATTGGACAGCAACTAGGCATTCCGTTCTTACAAGGTGGTAAAGGTAGCGATGATAGTTCTAAAGCAAATGGGAAGAGTAGTTCGCCTGTAGAGGGTAGTCCTATTGTTGTTCAAGAGTAAAAGATAGCTTTACAGTATTGTCTGCCTCT
>CALHRJ010000387.1 GCA_938038395.1 uncultured Deinococcales bacterium
TGCCAACAACAGCAAACTATATTGTTGTGTCTTCACTCATGGCACCTGTGATTGTTTCTGTGGGCGCCCAACAAGGTTTGATTGTGCCGCTGATTGCGGTCCACATGTTTGTGTTTTATTTCGGGATATTGGCGGATGATACGCCCCCAGTTGGTTTAGCGGCCTTTGCGGCCGCCGCAATCTCTGGAGGCGATCCAATTAAGACTGGTATTCAAGGCTTTACTTATGACATTCGAACGGCCTTGTTACCCTTCCTATTTATCTTTAACACCGAATTATTGTTAATAGATGTTTCGCTCTGGAAGGCGATCATGATCTTCATTGTAGGTACTGCAGCCATGATGCTTTTTGCTGCGGCAACACAAGGTTACTTCCTGACTCGCAATCGTTGGTGGGAATCTGCAATCTTATTGCTAATTGCCTTTAGTTTGTTCAGACCAGGATTTTGGTTAAACCAAGTTCAACCAAGATACAATGACACACCTGGTAATGAAGTGATCAGAATTGCGGGTGAAGCACCTGATGATTCAACCCTGCGAGTGATTGTGCGTGGACCAGATTTTGATAATCCTGACAAAATGGCGCAGCGCACAGTGATTGCTGATTTAGCTGCTGGTGAAGATGGTGCTAGCAGACTAGATGCTGGCGGCTTGACAATCTTTGAAGATGGAGGCAAGGCAATTGTTGAAGAACCTTTTGTCAATACACCATTCTTCCAAGCGTTCCAAATGTTCGATTTTTATGGTGATGAGCCAGTGGAAATTTTGACTGTTCAAGTTGAGAACGAGCGAATGCCAAAAGAGGTTTTTTACATTCCTGCGTTGTTGTTGCTTGGTTTAGTTATAGCTATGCAGCGAGCACGCAAGCGCCGTAATGATGTTGCTTTAACATAAGCATAGAATTGTATTAGTTTTATAGATAGTTTAATGGTGTCATCAACGGATGACACCATTTTTGTTTGCTTTTACCCTAATCTACTTCTTGAAGTTTCAGGTATGCTTAAACTTATGAGGATTACGCTAATTCCCCTTGTCGCATCTTTTCATATGCGTTTTCCAGCCTATAATACTGAGACGGTTGTTGATTGTTTAAAGGTTTTAAAACCTGATGTTGTAGTAACGACTGCATTTACGCAAGCAGACTTTGAGGATGGGTCTTGGCTGCATACGCCAGAGGTTGCTTTGCCGCTGAGTGTGGTGCCATGGTTAAATAAAAAGTCTCAGAAACATAAGGTGAGTCTGTTGGGTGGGCTCGAGCCATCCCCCGATCCCACAGCTGAAGCTGATTTTAGACGCTACATCGAACAATACACCCAACTGCGACAAAACTTTGCAGAGATTGACATGTTGCTCAGACCTGTACAACAACTACTGCAAGAACCATTAAGTCTAGAGCGCATCACTAGTGAGTTGATGCCCCTCATGTATGACTATCAAAACGCCAGAGTAGAAAGATTTGAAGATGGTCCAGCCAATGACTGGATAGCAAGTCGTTGTGTGACAATGGCTCAAAACATTCTTGACCTGCGCCATGATTCAATCGCACTCTTGGCTAGCATTGACCACATTGCACTTCTCGAAAAAGCCTTATGTGAGCTATCACCGACAGTTGAACTAAGTTACCCTACAACGCCAGAAGCAAGTGACGAAGCACGCTTAAGGAGCAAATTAGATTTTGCTTTTCGCTCTGCTGATGTACCTGAAGCTGGCAATGTGATTGCTGAACTTCAAGATATTGACACGCCAGAAGCAAGCTACCACTACGCAAATTTGTTATTAACCCGTGGGCATATTGATGATGCTTGGCAGATGATGGAAAACATTAGCCAAGGTGAATTTTTTGAGCCTTATTTTTTACCTGCTTATGTGTTGGCAAGGCTCGGACAACTGCGTGATTTAGTTGGTAAACGTGAGCAAGCAAAAAAAGCTTATCAAGCAGTGCTTGCGCTTGACTTTGCAGATGCAATGGCAATTGAAGTTGCTCAAACAGGTTTAAAAGAGGCCTTTAGTCCAAAAAATAAAAATTAGATTTAAGTTGTTTTTAGCTTAAATTAGCTAAGACATCCTCATAAGGTTGTAGTGTTGATTCACTATCATTATTAGTTTTTGAACGGTAATTCGAGAAATCTGTATAGCTTTTACCTTGCCATATCCATTGACCATTTGCGCCACTATCGGCTTTTAATGTTTTTGGCTTATGAAAGTTATTATGGTTAATATGATTGTCTTGACTATTGTTCACATCGCAAGCAATGAACAGCTGTTGTTGGTTTGGTCTGAAGGTATTGTGCTCTATTGTGTTGTTCTCAACAAAGTGTTGTAGCCAGAGTTCTCCGTTACCACTAAGATCACTATCGTTTTCGATAAGATGATTGTGTTTTATATGGCAGTGTGTGGTTTTGCCTCTATACTTGTCGTAGCCACCGAGTGCAAGACCAGCAATGTGGTTGTGGTAGAGCAGGTTGTGCTCGAGCCGTATAAGCTCAGTCGCATGACCCGCATGTTCACTAGCAAGCTCTATACCGATATTACTATGATGCACGATATTATCGTAAATACTAATATCACTGCCCCCATCAACATAAATCCCAGCAGCATTGCGTTCAAAGTTATAACTGCTGTTATTTAATGTGTCAATATTGTAGACCAAATTGCGACGAATAATACCGTGTCGAGCAAAGTCATTTGCTTTATTTGAAGACTTACCCTCATAGCCAATAATATCGATCCCGATGTTATCGCAGTCATGAATGCGGTTATTACTGACCACAAAATACTCAATGTTTCCGTTTATTGCTAGCGCTTCACTACTTCCTAATTTGAGATTAGACAAGTGATTACTGTTTAGCGTTATTTGCCTAATTGCCTTATTAGGATTTGTTCCATAAATAGCTATTCCGTGAGCATCACCTGTTGCGGCTAAGCTACGAATATTTGATATACGGTTATTACCTAAGTAAATGTTTTGTGCAGCCCCATGTATAAATATTGCGATTGCCATTTGCTTAGCATCATGCGTTTCTAAATCTTGGAACTGCAAACCTGCAATACGAATATGTTCTTGATCTTGGATATTAAGCAGCGTGAGTACATTGTTATTGTTGGTAGCTTTGGGAAGCTTTGCACCACTAATAACAGCGTGTTCTTCAGGATAATTGCTGATAGAAATTGGTTTTTGTGCTGTACCTGATTTTTCTAAGTTTAAAGCTTCGTAATAGATGCCTTCACGTAAGTAGAGATGATCTCCAGCTTTTAAGTTAGCACAAGCCTTCTCAAGACTGCGCCATGGACGCTCAAAGCTACCGTCTTGGGTATCTGAACCATTTGGTGCAACGAAGTATGCGGGTTTTCGAATACAGCTCTGGTAACTATCTGAATGCGAAACAGCATCAATGATATGTTTGTGATGGCTAAGAGGCATGTGGCTGCTTCCATAGGCGCATGAAACAAGTTTTGCTGCGTAACTTTTGAATCCTTGACATTAGCGTAACCCCGTCAAGGTTATACCTTTTACCAACCACTTTTGGCAAAAGAGAAAGACAATGAGTATAGGAATGGAAATGAGTACAGCTGCGGCCATAGTAAGTTCCATACGACTACCGTGTTGATTCGAATACCAAGTGAGAATAATTGGCAGAGTGCGTGTCTCATCTTTTAGAACAATGAGAGGCCACAAATAAGCGTTCCAGTGACTCATAAAGCTAAGTAATCCTAGGCTTGCTATTGCAGGTGTTAAAAGTGGAATAACGATACGACCAAAGATGTGCCATTCACCTGCGCCATCAATTCTAGCTGCATCTAAAAGGTCTGTAGGAATTGCTAAAGAAAATTGACGCATCAAAAAGATGCCAAAAGCACTGATACCAGCAGGTAAAATTAAGCCCCAAAGCTTATACAGTAAACCAAGTTTTAACAAAATGAGGTAGCTTGGGATCATAGTAACTTGAAAAGGCAAAATCATAGTTGCGAGAATAAATCCAAAAAGAACTTGACGACCTCTAAAAGAATGTTTGGCGAGTAGATAGCCAAAAAGGCTACTTGTAAACAAGGTTAAACAGGTACTTAAACTAGCAACAATAAAAGAGTTCTTGTAATACAAGCCTAAAGGCAATCTAGGATCAGAAAGGATACGTTGATAGTTGCCCCAAGTCATTTCTTGAGGCCAAAATGTAGCAGGTAATTGACGTATCTCAGCGCCTGTTTTTAAAGAAGAAAGTATCATCCAGACAAAAGGCAACATGGCAATAATTGCGCAAGGAATCAAGAGTAGAACAATACTTGTTTGTTGAGACCATTTATATTTAGGTGTCTTCAAACGAGTGGAGTTTGAGATAATAGTAGACATTTAGTAGTTCCACCTTTGACGAAGTAATCGAAGTTGCATAACACTAAGTAGAAAAACGATCATAAATAAAACAAATGATTCAGCCGAAGCAAAGCCCATTCGTTCAAAGCGGAATGCATTCTGATAGATATCTAAAACTAGAACCTTAGTTTGATCAAAAGGACCACCATTAGTTAAAACTTCGATAAGGTCAAATACTTGAAATGCAGATATAAGCGTGAAGATAGATGTCAATGCAATTGTGGGATAAAGTAGAGGTAGCTTGATAAATCGAAAGCATTGCCACGGGGTTGCGCCATCTATTTGTGCGGCTTCCATAAATTGTTTTGGGAGTGCCTGAAGAGCAGCGGTGAAAATAATTAGGTTGTACCCTAAGTCTTGCCACAAGTAAGCAACTACAACAGTGAGCATGGCAACTGGAACACCTAAGAAACTTAATCGCGGGTCTGAGAGCCAACTAATGATTGTAAGTTCCCCATTAAAGGTTGATAAAAGACTATTGACCAGTCCATGTTGTGGATGAAGCAAGAACCCCCACATGATTGCAACAGCTACCGATGAGCTTAGAACAGGTAAGAAAAATAAGGTTCTGAACAAAACCCTTAGCCTTTTCGGGATGGACTCAATTAAGAGTGCTAAACATAAAGAAAGTGCAATGTTTAAGGGTAATACAAGACTTGAAAATAATAGACTGTTTTTTAAACTTAGATGAAAAGAGCTAACTTCTTTGCTGCTGCTTTGAAACATGGCTTTGAAGTGACTAAGCCCGACGAAGGGATTATCTTTACCTAAACCTAGTAGAGCGTCGTAGCCATCTCGCCTAGGGCTGTATTCAAAAAACATAAGTGTCAATGCCCAAATAATCGGTAACAAGCTAAACACTGCAAAATAGATAAACAGTGGTGCTAATGCCTGTAACAAAAAACGTTTTTGACCAGCATTTCTCAATCTTCTTTTGACAAGCGTCTCTTTAAAATCTTGGGGATTAATGTGGGCTGATAGTGACATAATAATCGTTTATAAAGACTGAATAATTTCTTGACTAAGTCCTATTGGAAAAGTAAATGACTTCGTAAGCGTTAATGGTGGTATAAAAAATATTTCCTAAGTTCTATAGTTTCCTGTTTTGAAACCGTCATTTAGATGTAAGTCTTTTAGTGAAGCGCAACTTTATTGACTTTCGTTTGCTTCTGTTTCGATTATTGCTAATGCTTCTTCAATAGTTTGTAAGTCTTGTAAAACAGCCATAACATTTGGATAGATGATTTCATACAGTAGCAAATCTCTATCGGTAGTCGTACCTATGTAACTTGTGTAAGGTAGTAATTCTATAATTGTGTCAAAGTATGGATAGAGTTCGTAAAGCGTTTCCTGTGCTTCGCCTGTCGTATTTGCTTTTAAGGCAGGAATGGTGTTGCTAACGATATTAAAACGGAGTGCATTGTCTAAGTTTAGACCAACGAACTTGATAAAATCCCATGCTACGTCTTGGTGTTCGCTGTTTTCTGAAACTGTCATACCCCAGCCTGAATCAGTGACTACGTGTTGCTCTTCACCTAGATAAGGTAAGGGTAAATAGTAAAGTTCTTTGCTAAGTTCAGGATAATATTCGCGGTATTCACCAATGACCCATTGCCCAATGATGCCCATGGCGCAACTTTCGGTATAGATACAATCACCAACCCAATTTTGGTTACCGTTGAATAAAACAGGATCAATCGTACCGTCGTCAACAAAGGTTTTTAATAGCTCGAGCGCAATCGCTGCCTCTTCAGTATCAAAAGTGAAGGTACCGTCTTCAAGTTGGTAAACACCACCCTGTTGTTTAATGAGAGAAAGCAGACTGAAGCCAATCTGATCCATAGATGTATAGTGCAAACCTGCCCTAAGGACATAGTCGTTTTGTCGCTGCGTTAAAGCTCGAGCTGACTTCCTTACAGCGTCCCACGTTGGCCAATTGGGTGTTGCTAGACCTGCTCGATTGAGGTGTAAACCATTGATTAATACAGCACCAAATTCTATATTTGACTCTTGAGGAATGCCATACAGTTCGTCATTGCATATATAGCCAGCAATACTACTCTCGAAAAAATCTTCTTGCGCTTTTTCTACCGAAACAATATCTTCAGGAACCTTAGCTAGATGACTACTAAAACTACAAACCCATGAACCAAAGAGTTGCATGATATCTGCTTCGTTGTTGGAGGGTAGAGCAGTCTGTAAACTCTGTAAGTAGCTATCATAGCTAAAGCTTTCAAATGAGATGGTTACACCATCATTTTCTTCCATGTAGGTTTTGGCAAGTTCATCTAATGCATCTTGCATGATTAGGTTTTGATGCATCCAAACGGTTAAGTCTTGTGCAACAGCAGTAGTTGTTAGAAAGAATAAGCTTAATAAAGAAACTAAGACAATGGATAACTTGAGATTTGTAAAGGGGAGGTTCTTTTTGTCGTTGCTGGTGAAAACATCCGTTTTAGTTAATCTCTTTGTTTGAGATGCTAACTTAGTAGCTTGCCTTAAAGATCCGCATGATTGTTCTTTTTGAAAATTCATAGTATTTCCCTATACTTAAGTTCTATTTAAAGTAGCTATTCCTAAAATACCCAATGATAGTCCTTCAAAACAGTTCACTAGATAGGAATAAAGCCCAACTAACCTATAAAGTTACTATAGATAATTCCATATTCCCGCAGTATTCCCAGAAGCTAAAAATCCATAACTATTGGTTAATAGTTATGGATTGGTGAAGCTAATATGAAAAATTGCTGAGCAAAAATGACTGATTCTTAAGTAAGTGCATATAGTTGTATAGCGTCTCATTGGATACACTGGTTTTATGCGTTTGAGGACTTTAGGGAACTTGCAAGTAGAAGGTTGTGATTTTAAGCGATCAAAACCACTCATGTTGCTGAGCTACTTGGCTGTAGAAGGTGCCAAAGATAGACGCTACTTAAGTCAGTTGTTCTGGCCTCAAACGAGCAAGCCATCACACAGTTTATCAAAAGCTATATATCGCCTAAAACAAGGCTTAGATTCGCATGAATCTTCTGCTAATGAACTGATTCAAAGTGATGACCAAATGATTTCTACAAGGATAGAAGTTGATGTTCTGACATTATTGGATTGTTTAGAACAAAATGATTTAAAGAGTGCGGTAGAACTATACCAAGGCGACTTTCTTGCTTCAGTGAATGTGCTTGATATTGAAGAAGAGCTCGAGCAGTGGATACTACAAACACGCGATTATTTAGCTAAGCGTATGCAAGTGGCTTACCTATCTTTAGCACAACAACAGTTTGCTCAAACGTCTGGAGATAGTACTCAAACATCTCTTCAATACGTAGAAAAAGCCTATAAGGTATTAGACAGCTCTTTATCTAGCCCAGATGTTATTCAAGCCTTGTTTAAGCAGCTTCGGCTTTGCAAAAGTCCTTTGGCAGATGTGCTTTTTGAAGAAGTACAAGATTTTGGCATTGACTTGACCTATGATGTGATTAGTGATGATGTTATTAGTGATTCGGCTACTTCCGAGCCAACTATATCAACTTCTTTTGAAACAATAACTGAGGTTGAAACTCAAGAAAGCGATTTGGATAGTAGCTTCAGAGAGACTGTTCGAAACAGTACAAATGAGCACACTGCTGCTAGTAGAAAAAAACGCCTGCAAAGCCTCTTTCGTATTGAAAATCAGTCTGTTACAAAATTTGTTGGTCGTAAAAAAGAGCTGAGTGAAGTTATCAAGCTGTTCAATGAAGAACATGTTCGCTTACTTAGTCTTGTTGGAATTGGTGGCAGTGGTAAGACACGCCTGGCTATAGAAATTGCTGACTATATAGCAGAGGATGTAACCTTATCAATTGCTATTCAGGAGCACTATTTTGTGAATTTGCAAACAGCAAAGACGCCAGAAGTCGCACGATTCTTGCTTGCAGAAACATTGGGGCTCGAGCCTGATTTAAATACTGACATCGTGCCACAGTTAATTGAGCATATTGGTCAAAGAAGCCTACTGATTATATTGGATAGTTTTGAGCATCTTATTGATGATTCAGGACGCTTACCTGAATTGCTGTATCGTTGTCCCAACCTTTATTTGATAGTTACCTCTCGTGAAAGACTTAATTTGCCAGAAGAGTGGATATTGCATATTCGCGGCTTAAGCTATCAGTTAGATAGTCAAGATAGTAAACAGACTATATCGAGTGTGAATTTCTCGAATACCAGTTTCACACCTTCTGATTTAGACGCTTGGCGCGATGTAGATGCGATAAAATTTTTTGCAGAACGTGCGAAACAGGCAGATGTAAGGTTTGATCTAGAAGAGAATTTTGAAGGAGTCATTGAACTTTGTTTTCTTGTGGCGGGACTACCGTTGGCGCTCGAGCTAGCAGCTTCATGGGTTAGACACATGCCCTGTAAGCAAATTGTTACAGAAGTCAAGCAAAGCTTAGATTTGCTGTATAGAGATAGTCAATACGCACAAGATCATCATACGAGTATTCGGGCTGTTTTTGAACACTCTTGGCAGTTACTCAACCCTCGTGAAGAAACGATATTTGCAAGTTTAGCTATCTTCAAACAAGGCTTTAGACGTGAAGCAGCTGCAGCCGTGGCGGACGCTTCCATTGTGCAACTCGCGATTTTTCTAGATAAGTCCTTGTTGAGTTTGGACAGTGGTGGGCGCTATCAATGTCATCCTTTACTAGAACAGTTTATGGTAGAAAAACTTGCAGAGTTAGAGATTGATCAATCTGCCTTAGCTGCAAAACATGCTGCATTTTATAGTGACTATTTACTTATTCTCAAAGCAGACTTTCGCAATGGCGTACAAAAAGTAAGCAGTTTTAGGGATGATTTTGAGAATTTTAATGCAGCTTGGTACTACAATGTCGAGCAAGAAAATTTTGAATTTCTCCCAAAATTACTAACTGCTTTTAGGGTCTTTTTTGAACATCTACACCGTTATAACGACGCCATAGAACTGCTCAATAAGGCAGTTCAAAAGCTTTTTCAAAGTTATGAACCAGAATATTCTGAAGCACATCCTTCTTTGCTCAGTTTCCGGCTTGGGCAGGCCTGGGCTTATTGTTCGAGTGATTACGTACAATCTGAAGAATTGGCTAAAGAAGCTATTGAACTTGCAGTCTTGCATGATGATGATGTTGCTAGAGGCTTTGCTTTGCGAATTTTAGGTGAGATTGCTTTAGAGCATACAGGTGATAAGGTAAAAGCTAAAGCACATTTTGATCAAGCACTTGCTTTGGCACAACGCATTGGTGATATAGACCTTTCTGCGCGTTGCTGGCGCTACCTTGCTGTGATTGCTGTATCTAATGGTGACAACGAAGCTGCTTTAGAATTCCAAAGAACTGCCTTAAAACAGTTCGAGAATTTAGGTGATAAAGTTGGTATTGCGGATTGTCGTTGTGAGGTGGGACATCTTTTGGTATTGGCAAAGCGAGCAGATGAAGCAGAGGTTTATTTGCTTGAGAGTCTAAAGCTGTCAAAAGAAATAGATTTTAAGTTGGGTATTGTTAACTCACTTTGCTTTTTAGGCGATGTTGCTTTCGACAGAAAACAATATGAAAAAGCTGAAGAATACTATCATGGTTCTTTAGAACTAAGTGAAGAGATTCATGATTATTATGGTGTGGCAGGGGGCTATATGGATTTAGCAACGGCTGCCGCTGCTCAGAAAAATGTTACGACGGCAAGTTGTTATTTTTATCAAGCGCTGGAAAAGGCAGTTAGCCTTAATGTTAAACCACTACAGTTAAGTATACTCACGCATGTGGCTATATTGAAGCTCGAGCACAATCTAGACTCAGTAACTAGTGGCTCAGTAAATAATAGCTCATCAAGTATTGTTGATGCAGTAGCTATGCTACGCTTTATAGAATCGCAAGATGAAACAGACCAATACGATAAAGACCTTATTCAAGAACAATTTGATACGTATAAAGATAAGTATCAAACTGAATTAAGTACAGTGCCAAATGCAGAAGCTGTTGAAGGAAGTTTAGTTGAGTGGTCTACAAAAACACTACAAGAGCTGAAAGATTACGAGCACCTACCTACCTTTGAATTAGTTGTTTGAGTTGTGACTTTTATATAGCTCAAATCTTGCACTTATTCAAAACGTCTTATATTTTGTGCTTTTTCTGAATATTTATACTTTTGAGATTTTACAGAAGATCTTGAAAAGCTTTTAGCATCAGTGTTTTTGGATAATAAAAATTGGGGATTTGCGTCCAAAATGCAAGTCCATGCAACTAGCAAGATGTGAGATAGGTTATCTATGTGATACAGGCTATCTAGGTGCGAAGTGCATAGGGACCAGTTTCATCTTCGCCCAAATGCATAACTTTCATATCATTCATTAACCTAATTAAATGCGCCAAGATACTTTGCTCAGCTAAGTCCTCAACGTGTTTAGTTGGCAAAGTAGGGTAGATGCGCTGACGAATTTCGGCCAGCGTATAGCTACCAATTGATACTACATCCAAAACCTGTTTCTCTCTACTCAAGCGGTGTTTTGCGACTTCTTCAAGCTTTTCAACAGGTGTATGGATTATATCGCCATGTCCTGGAGCCAAAACTCTAAGTGCGAGTATATCTGGTTGTTCTGGACGTGAACTAATCGCCAGTGTTTTTAACCTAGCAATGCTATTTAAGTAGTCAGTTACATCCCCTTCAGGATAGCCAACCCACGAAGAAC
Organism: uncultured Deinococcales bacterium; assembly: GCA_938038395.1. Taxonomy (GTDB): domain Bacteria; phylum Deinococcota; class Deinococci; order Deinococcales; family Trueperaceae; genus CALGZD01. The sequence continues at coordinate 11,066 of CALHRJ010000387.1, forward strand.
CAGAACCAGCTACTAAGTCACCTGCTAACATAACTCCCTCTTCAGGTATGAAAAAGCTTAAATGACCAGGACTGTGACCAGGTGTATGCAAACTTTCGATGGTTTTGTCACCAACAGTTAGGACACGTTTATCCTGCAATGCACGTACTTGTTGTACCTCAGTACGTTTTTCTAAGCGTTCTTGCTCTAGTGGATGAACAAAGACAGGCACATCAAAGTGTTCCTGCCACTCACGTATGCCAGCACAATGGTCAGGATGGGTATGGGTGAGTAAGATACCTTTTAAAGTGTTCACATTGGCGATTTTTAACGCTTGTTCAATATTTTCAAATGCCTCATCACCTTTTTCAGGTGCTTCAACAATAAAGCCGACACCACGATCACAAATAACAAAGCTGTTGGTATGGTCAAAAGGTGGTAAAGTTTGACTCTTAATGGCTACACGCCAGATGCTTGCACTGATTTTTTCAATATTTTCAGGATATGAAGGTTGCACGTCATCTATAGTAAAGCTTCTGGATTGTTTACATGTGGGCTTTTATGATTAGAGAGTAGCATTGTACATCTTGAGACTAGGTGAGTTTGGTTGAAGCTTAAGCACGTTGTGCAAAAAATCAGCAGTATCTAAAGCTATTTTTAGGTATGATAGTCAAAGCTATGATACCGATTAGAGATCAAAACCCCACTTACCGTATACCGTATGTTACTTATACATTGATTGCAATCAACGTTATTGTCTTTGTTTTTGTGCAAACACCGATTATGTCAGGCCTCGCCAATGGCAATGAAGGCCCGTGGTTACGATTTGCTGACCAATGGACAATTATTCCAGCCCAGCTTGTCGATAGCCCTATGAGTGAATTCTTTACGGTGTTTTCAGCTATGTTTTTACATGGTAGCTTTTTGCACCTAGGTAGTAACATGCTCTACCTTTGGATTTTTGGCGATAATATTGAAGATAAAATGGGACATTTCCGCTATTTGCTATTTTATCTTGCATGTGGCATCGTTGCGACTTTAGCTCAAGTAATGTTTGATCCTAATTCAACAATTCCAAATGTTGGTGCCAGTGGTGCAATTGCAGGCGTACTTGGCGGTTACTTTTTGTTATTTCCAATGATTAATGTTGTGACGATGGTTCCGATTCTCTTTTTTAGAATGATTCAGTTACCAGCGCTTGTTGTTCTTGGTTTGTGGTTTGCGATGCAACTCTTTAGTGGTTGGTCACAGATTGCCGGTAGTAGTGGCGGCGGTGGTGGCGTTGCTTTTTGGGCGCATATTGGCGGCTTTGTAGCAGGTGTGCTTCTGATTCGCATAATGGGCAATACGCCTGAGTTAAATAGAGCGCAGGTAGAGTATTTTGATAGGGAAGAAGAGCGCTGGAAAAGTAAGGGATAAAGAATTAGAGCACAACTTGTGTTGCTAAAAAATTTTGAAATTGCGTTCCAGACGCACAAAACTATATCAAGAAGGATACAAATTAGGGTGAATTACAGCATCCTAGATGGGAAAACTGATATCTCCTAGCAAGATAAAACATGCTTTAATACCAAAATGAGTCAAGAAGGTCATAATGCTGAGCAGAATCAAAAATTAGAAAGTGCTTGTCTTTTAGTTCTTGTGACGAAGTATTCGATAATAGGATTAAGACATTTATCTTTCAGTTTAGTATGACTTGGAATAAAATTGAACTAACAAATAGAAATCCCCTAGGTGTTTAGCATACAGGGGATTTCTATTTGGATAGACTAGAAGGTCAAATGGCTAACCACCATACTCATCTATATAGTCTTCTATCGAAGCCTTGATGACTTTTCCAGCATGTTCACGGCCATAAACTTCATCAATCGAAACATCGATTTCAGCACCTGCAACCATTTTGTAAGTTTCAAAGTAGTGCACGAGTCTGCCGACAAGTTCTTGTGGCATGTCATCTATATCTTTAACATTGCCCCATACATTGTCATTTGCGAGAATTGCGATAATTTTATCATCTGCCTCACCGTCATCAACCATTTGCAGTCCACCAACGACACGAGCGTTCAAAATTATGTCTGACTTATCGACAGGTCGTTCGCTAATTACACAAATATCTAGAGGGTCACCATCACCTGATTTTGATTTTGGAGATAATGCCTTTACTCTTTCACCACAATAGGTTTGAGGAATAAAGCCGTAGAGTGCAGGATTTTGTGAAGAGGTACGTTGTGGACGATCTACACGTAAGTAGCCTGTTTGCTTATCAATTTCGTACTTTACAAGATCAAAAGGTGTGATTTCGATATAAGCATGGACAATTTCAGGTGGGTTTGGTCCAACTTCCAGCCCGTGCCAAGGGTGTGGTCTCCAGCGGTAAAATGGTGGTGGAAAAGACATAATTTAATAACTCCTTCAAGGATTAGGTTTGAGAATGGATAAATTAGGATTCATTTGAAAGACTGCGTAACGCACTTCACGAAATGTAAAGCCTAGTCGCATGCTGCCGTATGCGTTACTGTTTCAGAACTTAAAACTGCTAAAAGTGCAATTTAAGATTCAACAATGGGTATTGTTGCACAATTTATAGAATTGTCTAAGGGTAATTGACTTTTACTGTCTGTAATTAAAGATTCCATCCACCAGAAACCTCTATAGTAACGCCTGTAACATAGGCAGCTTCTTCTGAAATAAGATAGCGCATTGCGCCTACCATTTCATCAAGAAACCCAAGTCGCTTCATAGGTATTTCTTCTACTGGTTTGCTTATGCTGTTTTCAATGACGCCAGGACTGATGATATTGACTGTAATATTATTTTTAGCTTCTACTTTTGCCAGTGATTTGCTGTATAAAATAACACCAGTTTTTGCAATGCCATAAGCCGCGATGCTAGGCCGGGCAACTAATTTCTCTGAGCCTGCATAACCAATATTAATAATGCGTCCACCCTTATGCATAAGTGGAACTGCAGTTTGACAGATGTAAAAGGTGCTGTGCAGGTTGCTGTCGAACATTTCATGCCAGTCTGTTACTTTAAAGTCATTCAGAGGGGCATGAACATAATTACCAACATTATTGATAAGCACATCAATGCTTCCAAGTTGTTGATAGCTTTCATTCACTAGTTGTTCAGCTTCTTCTGCTTGTGTAATATCTGCCTGTAGTATTAAGGTGCGAACCCCGAAAGATTCGGCTGTTTTAGCTACTTCTTCTGCTTCAACTTTACTGTTCAGGTAATGTACAACAACATCATAACCATCTTCAGCAAGTGCGAGTAAGAAAGCTTTACCAATACCTTTTGCGGAACCTGTAACAAGAGCGACTGCCATAACTTTATGCTAACATCTCTAAGTTTAAAAAGTCCCTCCTGCTTACATAAAAATCCCCCTTCTTGTATAACTTTGCAGTTAATTATGAAAGAAGGGGGTAGTGCGGAGTTTAGTGTTTTTGCCTTGAGTATTTTATGCTTTGTTTGTGGAACCAAAAACATCCAAACGATCAGCAACAATTTGTTTCATTGCTTCACGTGCAGGACCGAGAATCTTTCTTGGGTCAAACTGTTTTGGATCATTGACTAAAATTTCGCGTACAACAGCAGAAAAACTTAAGCGAAGATCAGTGTCTGTATTGATTTTAGCAATACCTTCTGTGACTGCCTTACGAACATCATCTTCATGAATGCCACTCGCATCTTTGAGTTCGCCACCGTTTGAATTGAATTTTTCGACCATCTCTGCTGGCACACCACTTGCACCGTGCATAACTAAAGGATGTGGGAGAAGTGCAGCAATTTCTAGAATACGGTCATGATGGATGAATGGACGGCCTTTACCTTTGTTGGCTCCATGAGAGGTTCCAATGGCAACTGCTAGGTAGTCAGCACCAGAGTTAGTCATAAAACGCTCTGCTTCGTCTGCTTTAGTTAAAATAGCATCTTCTTCAGCAACAACAACATGCTCTTCAACGCCACCTAAACGGCCGATTTCTGCTTCAACAGTTACGCCCATTGCGTGAGCTGCTTCTACGACTCGAGCTGTCTCTTTAGTATTTACATCTTCGTCTTCGTGAGATTTATCAATCATGACAGATGTAAAGCCCCAACGAATGCACTGAAGACAAGATTCGTATGACGAACCATGATCTAAGTGAACAGAGACAGGTACTGAGGCTTGTTTTGACTCATGAATTACCATGTCTATAAGTGGTCTACCACCGTATTTGATTGCGCCTTCTGAAAGACTAACTAGCACAGGGCTACGTTTTTCTTCAGCAGCTTCAAGAATTGCTTGGGTTATTTCCATATTGTTGGTGTTAAACGCACCGATACCATATTGCCCAGCTCGAGCCTTCGCTAAAATATCTAATCCAGTTTCTAATGCCATACTATACCTTTCTTAAAATAATGTATTAATTTTCAATAGAGTGACATAAAACGTGTCACAGAGTTAGTACAAAAGAAAAGCGTTTGGCCCTAAGACCAAACGCTGAACGTTTTAACTTAAAAAAGTGTGTTTTCGCTTCACTTAAGAGTAGCGAATATTGAGTTCGTCGCCATCAATTGAAAATGCCTGAACTTTTGCATTGTTTGCAAGAAGCTCAATTTGATCACCAGGACGAACTTCCACAAATGGTTCGATACGTGCAACAACGCTTTGGTCACCTTCCACAGATGAAATTACGATTGTTTCCGCACCCAGAGGCTCAACAACTTCGACAGTTGCACGGATGTGGTTATTACCAGTATCTACGATCTCAGTTTGACCACGAATGCCTAAATCTTCAGGACGGATACCTAAAGAAACACGCTTGCCATTATAAGCACCTAGCTTTTGCTTAAGATCAGCATCAGGCTCGATGTTGAAGCCACCTTCAGCACCTTTAATAACACCGTCTTGAACAGTACCAACCACAAAATTCATAGCAGGTGAGCCCATGAAGCCACCAACAAACTTGTTAACAGGTTTCTCGTAGAGATTGATTGGTGTGTCTACTTGCTGTACCCAACCATCTTTCATAACTACAATGCGTGTACCCATGGTCATTGCTTCAACCTGATCGTGTGTAACATAAATAGTGGTTACACCAAGACGCTGGTGAAGTTTTGAGATTGAGGCACGCATTTCTACACGGAGTTTTGCGTCCAAGTTAGAAAGTGGCTCATCCATAAGGAATACTTTAGGCTCACGAACAATCGCACGACCTAATGCAACACGTTGACGCTGACCACCTGAAAGTTCACGTGGACGACGGTCAAGGAGAGTTTCTAATTGAAGTGTTTCTGCAGCTTCATTTACACGACGCTCGATTTCTGCTTTTGGTGTTTTGCGAAGGCGGAGACCAAATGACATGTTTTGTTTAACATTCATGTGTGGATAGAGCGCATAGTTTTGGAAAACCATTGCAATATCACGGTCTTTTGGCGGTACATCATTTACAACACGGTCACCAATACGCAAGGTACCGTCGGAAATTTCTTCTAGACCAGCAACCATTCTTAAGGTGGTTGATTTACCACAACCAGATGGTCCTACAAACACTACGAATTCTTCGTCCTTAATATGCAGGTCGAAATCTTTTACAGCATGGAAACCATTTGGATAACGTTTGTTTATTTTCTCAAACAAAACTTCGGCCACGTTAGTAGTCCTCCTTGAAGTAGATTCACAAATATAATGTGATTATTAATATGAACATTATGAGTTCAGTCCCAAGAATCTTAACTTCTTTAATTTACTGTTTAAACTTTAGCATACATTTGCGGGGAAATAAAGCATAAGGAAGTTGATGTTCACCAAGGTACAACTTGACCTATGCAGTGACAGACAGTGTAAATCTTTGTAATAGAAAAAGTACACAGTTTTGAGTACAAAATGAATATTAGTCTGCAATTAAGAATGCTTTACTAATGAACTAGCAGGATGATGAATTCCTCGACGCTTGCTTCGAATTAGATTTTAAGAATCACTGTGACTTTAAGTCACGAGATTTCATATCGATACATCGTCAGTTTTTTACGACTTTGTTCATTAATGAACTTGCAGAATCATTAATTCCTCGACGCTTGCTTCAAACTAGATTTTCAGAATTAATGTAACTCTAAGTCACGAGATTTCATATTGATACATCGTTAGCTTGTTGCGATGCCGTTCATTACAAACTAACTACTTCCATTTCATTTCTTCAATAATTCTTGATATGTTTGGGCCTGAATACCTAGTTATAATCTAGCTATGAAGCGGAATACAGTTAGTACCTGATGCTTTCGGGTGGTTGGTATTATTGATGCTATTTTCGAAC
>CALHRJ010000388.1 GCA_938038395.1 uncultured Deinococcales bacterium
CAAGAATATGCTAAGGCGAATGGTAATCAAGGTAACTTGCAAGATTTCAAAAAGTTGATTAAAAAAGGTCATGAAAATGGCTGGCTAAAACTACTGCGTCATAGTGAGGATAAGGGCTTGTACATCCAACTTAATGATCAAAACGCTAAGGAAAAACCTGTAGAGCTTGCCTAACAGGCTTAGAATTGAACGCTAAGCATGGCTTATAAAAATTTAAAGGCGTTGGTTAATCAAAACCAACGCCAATTCTTTGGAAGATGTCTCATCACAATAGTATTTTTGAATAGGTATACTGCTTATATCCATTTAGGTCCGAAAAAGCATAAACTTATTCGATCCTACCTAAGTACGTCAAAGCTATATTCAACTATTTTTTGAAAGTCTAATACCGAAATGAATCAAGAATGTCATAATGCCAAAAATAGGCATAGGTTGGAAAGTGCTCATCTTTCGGTTCTTTTGAAGATACAAGCGACAACATGACCATAACATTTCACTTTCGGTTTAGTATAAGCTGTCAAATATATAGGTTCTAAAAGTTAAGTGACGGTTTAGAGCAATCTAACTTAACTTTATATCTAAGCTAATAGCCCCCTATGAAAGGTATTTTTAACTGTGTCAAAAAAATTGCTTCTACTACTTATGCTCATTTTAACAAGCTGGACACTTGCCCAATCAAGCTTGACTGGTGCAGTGATCGACATCAGCCCCGGTTTTGAACCTGATCCTCTTAGCTTTGAATATATTTCAGGCGGACCCATTAGTGTTGAGGCTGAAATTGGAACAGACATAAATGGCAATGAATGTAAAGGTTTTATTGCATCTGAGCCTGACCACACACTTGTTTTAAGAAGTGATTTTCCTAATCTTCGTATATTTGTTGAAGCCTCAAGAAGCGAGGATACAACTATGGTCATTCGCTCTGAAGATGGCACGCTCACACTCTGCCATGATGATATTTCAAGAGATAATCCCCATCCCAGCATTGCAAGAGCTTTTACAACAGGCATTTACTACATATACATAGGTAGCTTTGAAGAACGCACAATGATTAACTACACGATTGTCATTTCTGAATAAATAGATTTAGCTTATTACTGTCCATCAGAAGAATTTTCTTCTTCACTAGAGCTTTCAGTAACATTACTATCCTGAGTTGGATTCTCATCCGCAGAATCCAGCTCTTTTTCTTGTACTACTTCGCCAATTTGGGCTGCTTGCTCAGCAATCGCTTTAGCAGCGTCAGAAATAGCTTGTTCTGGAGATTGATTTACGCTTTGGTCTGATGTACTTGAGGTTGTTGCCTCAGATGAAGCTTGAGTTTCATCTGCTACAGTTGCATTCACATCAACAGGGTCAGAAAACTCGTAGAGGTCTTGTAATTGTTTTACATCATCATCATTAACGCTACCATCACCTGTTAAATCAGCACTATAGTTTTGCGGAACCTCTGTATAGTTTTTAGCCAATTCTACCAAGTCGTAAAAGTCAACACGTCCGTTGCGGTTAAGGTCTTCTTTAGCTGTGTTTACCTGTGCTTCCAAAGCTCGAGCCTCCTCAACACTCACACTGGGTACGATGTCTGCACTTAGTTCACGCGACATAACACCAGATTCTTTCAAAGGCAACCCAGCTAAACTACCCACTTCATGCAACAAAGCGCTTTTATAAAGATTAGCACCTGTTTCACCAAGTGATTCTGTTAATAAAATCGAAGTTTCTGGATAGTTCTGTACCTTCAGGCTAAGCGTATCTGGACCCATTAAGGCGACATCTACTGCTTTAAAAATCACACTAGCATTTTCTTCTTGGCGAGCTTCAACTGCACCCACACTAGCCGCTTGCCAGGTTTCAAAAGCCTCTTCAACATCTGCTTTAAAGCTTTCATTTTCCCCAGCAATACGGTAAACGATATTAAGAGGGTTAAAGTCTTCAGGTGTAACAACAGTAGTGCTATCTTGCTGGCTATTGTTAAGTTGCAATGTATTCTCTGAGGTGTCCTCTACAGCAGAGGCTTCTCCGCCACTATCTTGCGCTCCAGTAGTGGTTTCAGATGGATTACTGGTTTCCGTTGTTTGTTCTTGTGCAGAAACTACACCTAAGCAACAAAAAATAGTTAAGGTTAAAAGGAAAGCTCGAGCTACCATCAGTTACCACCTTGCCCAGAATCTTCTTGAGTATTTGTAAATGCTTCCTGAAGTTGTGCAACAACAGCCTCACTATCTCTAAGAGCGGCATCAACCAATACAAATTCACCTTGTTCAACAGCTAGCCACTTACCCGCTTCACTCTGCCAACTTTCTTCATCTAGTCTGAACAGTCCTTGTGAAAAGCCCACCAAAGGAGAATAGTAAACTGCGTCATATGCAAAAACAATCATTTCTTCATCTACACGAAAGGTTGGCATTGCTTCAACCTGAATTGTTGTTTCTTCTGATACACCACCATAAAAATATAAGCTATGACTTTCCGCTAAATCACCTTTAAGACTGGTGATAACCTCAAAATTGACCTTGGTCCACGGTTCTTCGACATCCTGTTGATTTGTACGCATTTCAACCACAACTTCAGTCACTCTTCCTTGAAAAGCAATCTCAGTTTTTGCAAGCATTTCATCGACGCTTAAGCTCTTATACGTTGTTGCAACCACAAACGATAAAGAGAACATTAAAGCTAAAAGGGTTATGAAAACTTTTGTTTTAATCTGCATACTAACGACTTTCCTCACCTGATGCATTATTGACTCCACCAGTATCACCATCTTGGTTTTGCGTTCCCTCTTGCGGTTGTCCTGTACTATCTATTCCTGTGTTATCAATATTGTCTGTATTTGTAGTATCTGTAGGATTTTGCTGTCCGACATTTAGTTGCTGAAAACCTGTCTTGCCATCTTGCCTGACAAATTCTACTTGACCTTGCATAGCTACAGGACCAGTACCAAGTGGCTCGAGCCCAAATGTAAACAACCTGTGATTCCCTGTTATGGCTTGACCCTTAATCCCGATATCTATTTGCAAACTACCTTCTTCTGCTTTATGAAACATAATCACACGATCACTTGTTGCACGGACACTATCTTCTACTAATGTAAACAAACTGGCATCCCATGTTAATTTTGTGCGAAAGCCTTGTAGGGCTCGAGCATTCAGAATTTCTGGATTCACTGGAAAAGCCTCTGTCATATTTGTCTCAGGAATGTTGAGGCTCAGCTGTGCAGGGGGTGCTTTTTGCACAGTCATTGTCAAATCAGCAAATGTTTTAGATAAATTTGCGTCCGTTACAACAACTGTAAAACTATAACTTCCCTCGGTTGTTGGTATACCTTCAATAGCGCCAACGCTGCTCAAAGTTAAACCAGGTGGTAAGCTGCCTTTGTCAATTTTGTAGGTGTAACTATTTAAGCCACCTGTCACTCGAATAAGATTTGTGTAGTATTCATCAAGATATGCTTCTTTAGGTTGACTGTTTGTAATGCTAATGGGGTCACCAGGTGTGCTGAGTTCACCACAACTTATCAACGCAAGCGGACTACATAGTAAAAAAACTAGCAGCAAAAGGGAATGGGTCTGTTTCATAATGTAATAGCTTAGCAGGCGAAATTGTGAGATTAAGTTATATGAGAATAAAATTGCTTCAAACTATACAAAAGGTACCTCATAAACTATGACAGGTAATTTAGGTATTTTTTCATTGGCTGATTTACTTCAGCTATTAAGTAGTTCAACTCAAACGGGTAATCTTACGATTGATCATCCCGAAGGTGAAGCACATGTTTATTTTGATAGTGGCAATATTGTTCATGCAGAGCTCAATGATAAAATAGGTGAACAAGCTATCAAAACACTCTTTACGCAAGAACAGGGTGATTTTGAATTCTTTGCCACAGGCAATACCTTTGAAACATCAGTAGAACGAACCATTAACAAAAATACCGATATGCTTTTGATACAAGCGCTCGGTAGTGCTGAAGATGCACGCCTTGCACAAGGGGCACAAACAATGTCTTCATTGGCTATTCCTTATTTTGTAAAGACAAATAAGCTCAATCAAACGCAGGCAGATTCTGACCTTTCGCTCGAGCCCAAGGAAGTTACAATCTTACAATTGGTCAATGGTCAACGCACCGTTCAAACTATGGCAATTGAAACAGGCATAGACATCAATGACGTTAAAAGCTTTATCAATAGAATGGTCGAAGCCGAAGTACTCAGCATCAGCAAACCTGAGATTCGTGTTGCTCGCTTAGTCGTTCGCATGAGCGATACATCCTTGCCACACAACACTGTTGCAGTTGATAAAAAGATTTTGAGAAATTGGAGTAAGCATCTCAACTACCCAGTCTCTTACATTAAATGTAAGCACCCAGATGGACCAATCCTAAGCTTCAAAGCAGAACCAAGAGACAAACTTGGGCCCTTTATGGAAGTGTCTCGTGGTGTGCTTATCCAACATGCATTACTAGTAGATATGGCACTGCTTGTTAAGCCAAAACGAGAGCTAAGCTAATCTGTTGACTCTGGCCATCTCCACCAACTAGGCAAAGCTGCCATACCCAAATCAAAACATAGCCTATATACTACTCAGTAACTATGTTACCGCCTAATTCTGGTTCTGATACCACATCCCTTTCAAGTAATTCTGAACCCCTCGCCCCTCACAACCCGGATGCACAAAACTCCTTTCAAGAAGTGTTGAAAGACGAAGCTTGCCCTCAATCTCTACTACCATGGCGCAAGTACTACTTCCCTATTGAGTGGAAAACGCAATTTAACAACGATAATCCGAACCTACATTTAGAAATTGGTTTTGGCGATGGTCGTTACACAGTTCACCGTGCACTTCGTGCGCCTGAAGACCAATTTGTAGGTCTAGAGATTTCGAGTGGTAGCATCCAACGTGCTGTAAAAGGCATCAAACGGGCTGGCTTAGACAATGTTTTCGTGCTGAAAGCTGCCGCTGAATTTGCAGTACAACATCTGTTCACAGAAAATAGTTTAGAGAGCATTACTGTCAACTTTCCTGATCCTTGGCCAAAAGAAAAACATGAAAAGAACAGACTTCTGCAGCGCTCTTTTTATCATCTAGCTTCAACCCGTCTCAAACCTGGTGGCGTAATCAAACTAGCCACTGACCACCCTGACTATTTTGAGTTTGCCTGTAGCGAAGCTATTGCAAGTGGTTTATATGATCTAGTTGATGCAGAAGCACCTGAAGCAGTTTTTGAAACAAAATACGCCCTAAAATGGAAAGAGATGGGCAAAC
>CALHRJ010000389.1 GCA_938038395.1 uncultured Deinococcales bacterium
TTTGATTATTGTGTAAACATGCCTGCTACATCTGTAAAAGCACAGATTGAACTTGGATAACTGAAAAGTAGGCTGATAAAGATTAATGTATGTCATTTGCGAATGTAACGAAGTGAAATGAAGAATTTCGTTTTTTTAGTATGCGACAGAGATTCTTCACTTCGTTCAGAATGACATTTTCTACTTAACGATAGTTCTAAGTCAATACATTAATGGCTTAGAATGACTTTTTCGATAAAACCTTTAACGCAAGAATGCATCTTGCAAACCACCATCAACACTCAAGATCTGACCAGTGGTTTTACTCAAGCGCTTACTCGCAAGTAAGTAAGCACCTTCAGCTTGGTCAGCTAAGGTAATGGGTGATTTGGTAAGCGTTCTATTGGCATAAAAATTAGCTAATTTATCACGCAACGCTTCTGTTGATTCAGATTCATCAAACTCAATCTCATACTTAGATAGAGAACTGATAACTCTGTCTCGTGGAAACATGGTGCTTCCTTCAACAACCGTCGCAGGTGCTAAACCATTAACCCGAACCAAGGGTGCCAATTCTAATGCAAGTTCTCGAACTAGATGATTGGCTGCAGCCTTACTTGTGTCATAAGCCAAAGAACCAATTTTCGAAACGACGGCATTGGCACTGGTAGTTAAAACTAAGCTACCCTGCAAGTTTTGTGATTCCCAAATAGCTTTTGCCTCACTCGCCACGATGTAGCCACCAGTAACATTGATGGCGTAAGTTAGTGCCCACTGCTCATCAGTGACGATGCCTTCTTCATTTGGCGTAGCAAAAATACCCGCAGTTAAGATAACTGTATCTAGGCCACCATAAGCTAAAGTTACTTGCTTGAAAAGCGCTTTTACACTTTCTCTATTGGTAATGTCAACTTCTAATGCAATCGCTGGACCACAGTTCGATATCCCTGAGCCAGCCACACCAATCCCTAAACCATAGATATCAGTTAATTCCTGTGCAGTAACGCTGGCTGCAGCTTTATCCAAATCAGCACAAACAACATGTGCGCCCTCTTTAGCCATTCGGTGACACGTCTCTTTGCCAATGCCATTACCAGCACCGATTACGACCACAACCTGACGTGCAAACTCTTGCTCTGCTGGCATCCTTTTTAACTTAGCTTCTTCAAGTGCCCAATACTCAATATCAAAGGCTTCTTGCTGAGGTAAAGCTATGTATTCGTCGATTGCTTCTGCACCACGCATAACCTCAACCGCACAATTGTAAAATTCTGCAGTTACACGTGATTCACTTTTGTTTTTTCCCCAAGCAATCATGCCAATACCCGGAATCAAAATGACGGTTGGGTTTGGATTACGCATAGCTGGAGAATCTGGACGTTTGCAAGCTGTGTAGTAGCTGGCGTAGTCTTTGCGGTACTGCTCTAGACCAGCTTCAAGCTTGATGCGTAGTGCTTCTAAATCTTCTAGTTGAGGATTCCAGTCCACATATAAAGGCTTGATTTTCGTTCTTAAAAAATGGTCTGGGCAAGATGTACCTAATTCTGCCAAGCGTGGGGCATCATGACTATTCACAAAGCGTAATATGGGTGCGTCTGTCTGAATGGTGGCTACAAATTTCTGTTCTTGAGAAATCATGCCACGCAGCATGGGTAAAAGTTCAACTAATAGGTCTTCTTGCGCTATTGCATCTAAAGTTTGGTACTTTTGCCCACCAAAGGTCATAGCTCCTTTGTCATGTGCTTCAATATAGTCGGCTGCTTTTTCGATAAGTTCTAAACTCAGTTCATAGCAAGCTTTATCATCATCCGCCCAGTTGATTAAACCATGCTGCCCCATGATTAAACCTTTGAGCTTAGGCTTACCTTTGAGCGCTTCACGCATGACCAACCCTAAATCAAAACCTGGACGTTGCCAGCCAACCCAGCCAACGTCATCACCAAAGATTTTCTGACTTAGTTCTCTAGAGTTTTTGGCAGCAGCTATTGATATAGCAGCATTTGGATGTGTGTGGTCTACATGTTTAAAAGGAATAAAGCCATGTAAGGGCGTATCAATTGAACTGGCTCTGGGATTGAGATTGTAGACAGTATGTGGATACATTGCTACCATGGCATCTTCAATATCAGTCTTGACGCCTTTAACCTCAGCCCTGTCATAGACTTCTTCTAAAGCCAAGAATTGATCCATGTATAGAGAAGCGAAGTTTTCGCGTTTGGAGGTTCTTAAATCTCCACCTGAACCTTTAACAAACATGACATTCATGTCTTTGCCTGTTATGGGGTCTTGCATGTCCAGCTTGCTGCTAGTATTACCACCACCAGTATTGGTTACCCTTTGGTCATCGCCTAAAATATTTGAACGGTAAACGAGTCTCTCAACTGGGTCTAGGCTATTGGCATAGTCGTCATCCCACAAATAGTTAACATGTTTAAACGCTTCTGGGCTTTTTGCCACAACTCACTCCTTTTTCAAGTTTAATAGTGTTAAATTCGGTAGTGTTCTTTGAGTTTTTATTCCCAGTCTTCTAAGACCTGAATGATAAAACTGTAGATTCATAGTCTTTGATATCTTGCATAAATTCATAACCTATCGGGACGCCATGCTTTAAACAAAAGTAATCCCATACTGCCGCGAAGGGTAACATCTTTTGTTCTTCTAGTAGTGCCAAACGTGAGCTGTAATCCCCAGAGTTTTCTAGGGCTTGGAGCGTTTCTCGGGGCTCGAGCAGTGCCATCATCAAAGCTTTCTGAGTATTTCGGGTACCTATCACCCAAGCAGCAATGCGGTTGATGCTAGCATCAAAGAAGTCTAGGCCTATGCGTATGCGCTTAGTAAAGCCACCACGAACAATTTCTTGCATAATTGATTGAAGGTCATCGGTAAAAGTCACAACATGGTCACTGTCCCAACGAACCCCTCTACTTACGTGTAGGAGCATCGTATCGATATATAGCATGAGTGCGGAGAGTTTATCTGAAATGGTTTCAGTAGGATGAAAATGGCCCGCATCCAAACACAAGACTTTATCATTCTTCAGCGCATAACCCATATAAAATTCGTGAGAGCCCACAGTATAGCTTTCTAAACCAAGCCCAAAAAGCTTAGACTCAATTGCGTCCAAGTTATGTTCAGGATTTAAGTCTTCTTTAAACACTGCATTAAGCGATTCTTTCAAACGCTGACGTGGTGAATAGCGGTCCACTGGCATATCTTTATAACCATCTGGAATCCAGACATTCGTAAAACAAGGATTGCCTTGTGCTTCACCGAAGGATGCACCCACTTTTCTAGCTGCTATACAATGTTCAATCCAGAACTGCCGAACACCTGCATCTTGGTGTGCCAGTGTAAAACCATCCTCTGCCAAGGGGTGTGAAAAACATGTAGGGTTGAAGTCTAGACTAATACCATTTTGTTTTGACCAATCCACCCACGATTTAAAATGCTTTGGCTCAATTTCGTTTCGTTTTACTTTTTCATCGGTATCTAAATAGGTTGCATGTAAATTTAAACGATGTGTTCCCGGAATAAGGCCATAGGCTTTGTCTAAATCTGACCATAGTTCATCTGGTGTGCGAGCTTTGCCCGGATAATTACCCGTAGCCATAATGCCACCAACTAATTCAGCATCTGGATTCTCAAAACCACTCACATCATCGCCCTGCCAGCAATGCATACTAATAGAAATCTGACCAAGGTCTTCGATTGCTTTATCTGCATCCACACCTAATTCAGCGTAGCGTTCTTTTGCTAGTTCATAAGCCTGAGTGATTTGTGCTTCTGTCATAAGCCATCCCTTTTTACTTGCTTTGCTAAATATTTCGAAAATGTATCTGAGAACAAGTTTAGCATTTAAACATAAACGAACACAAGCTAACAGAAATTGTGTGACTTTTTGAAATAATTTGTTTGTTTTGTTACATAGATGGTAGAATCTCTTAAAGTTAAATTGAGTGTTGTCCTTGAGGAGATAAATAATGTCAGATGTTAGTTATGGAGCACATGCCTTTGTTTGGATTGGTGATTGGAATACTGAAAGTGGGAATCACGCAATTCAAGAAGCAGGTAAAATAGGTTTCAATTTTATTGAGATTCCTTTACTAGACCCTGAAGCCTTTGATGCTCATAGCCATAAAAAGGCTTTGGCAGATGCAGGCATATCATCCACTTGTTCTTTGGTCCTGCCTAAAGATAAACACATGCCCGATGAGCCTGAGAAGGCAATAGCATTCTTAACCAAAGTGCTAGACGAAATGGAAAAATTAGAATGCGATTATTTAGGTGGCTGTATAGCTTACTCACTTGGCACATTGACAGGTTTCCCTCCAAGTCAAGATGAACGACAAGTCGTCATAGATACCTTGGGTCCATTTGCAGAAGATGCAAAATCTCGTGGTATCAAATTATCGCTTGAGGCGTGTAACCGCTACGAAACTTATATGTATAACTCTTTAGAAGATACTAGAGAAACTATTCTAGCCATTGGCGCTGATAACCTAAGTCTACATGCCGATACCTATCACATGAATATAGAAGAAGAAGGATTTTATAAACCTATTATGGCTACTGCAGATGTACTGGACTACATACACATGAGCGAGAGCCACCGTGGTTTAGTGGGTACTGGCACTGTAAATTGGGATGAGGTTTGGCGTGGATTAAAGGATGCCAACTTTACTGGCAAGCTTGTATTAGAGTCCTTTGCAGCTATCAATCCTGCCTTAGCAGCAGCAACCTGTTTATGGCGACCACCAAATGAAGGTCCAGAGATTTTAGCAACGCAAGGAATCGAGTTTTTACGTCAGGGTGTAAGTAAATACGGGCTGTAGAAGGTAATATATGCCCCTATTAAATAGCCAACCCCAATTACAACTTGCACTTGATGATTCAGTCGAAAATGGTTTGAAGGTATTGCAAGATGTACACCTTTTTATAGATATTATAGAAGTTGGTACACCTCTTATTTATCAAGAAGGCATGTTTGGGGTTGATGCTATTCGAAAGCAATATCCTAATCATCTTTTGCTAGCAGATTTGAAAATTATGGATGCTGGTGCTTTGGAAGCAGATATTGCCTTTCAGGCGGGTGCAGACATTGTTACTGTCCTTGGTTTAGCATCTGATTCTACGATTCAAGGGGTTGTAAAAAGTGCTGCTGAATATGGCAAAAAAGTAATGGTGGACATGATTCAAGTAGTTAATATTGTTGAACGCGCTAAAAAACTTTTGAATTTAAGTGTAGATATACTTTGCTTGCATACTGCTTATGATTTACAAGCAACCGTAGAAACACCTTATAAAGATTTAGAACTATTGCGAAACACATTACCCCACGCTGCCTTAGCGATTGCTGGTGGCGTAACACTTGAAAAGGTAGATACTATACTTGAACACCAACCTTCAATAGTTGTTGTCGGTGGTGGCATTTGCAAAGCTGATAATCCATATGAAATAAGCAAAGCTATTCAAGAGAAGCTGAGGCCTAAAGCGTGAAATCTCTGACTTATGAACAACAGGTTCAAACTGTTCTTGAAGAGTTTCAAGCTACACTTTTGCAGGTTCAAGAAAGTAACTTTGATGCTTTTTTAGAACTGATTCAAGGTGCAAA
>CALHRJ010000390.1 GCA_938038395.1 uncultured Deinococcales bacterium
CATTCAGTTGAGCGAGCCAAGCAAATGAATCGTTACTATAAAGGCTTTCCCATTGATAATCTCTAACTAAGTTAAAGGATCAAGGCATCTCAAACTCTATGATTGTCGCTTAAGGGGTTAAATACCAATGACTTTAAGTCATCTTTCACTACTAATGCCCCATCTAATATCGTAATTCTCTTTCTGTATTTTATTAAAAGCACGAAACCATAAATAGCCAAAATTGGTTTAAAGACAATAGAGGTAAATATATAGTTTTGTAAAAACTGAAGAATAGATTGAATAAAAGGCATAATAAAAACTGTTTAGCACAAGCTTTTTTAAGACCTTCTACTTATAAGTAGGGCTTATTGGCATACAGTCCTACTTAAAAATTCTAATAAAAAAGCCTGTAACTCTAGATTGAGTTGCAGGCTTTGTTTATAGATGGCTTATTGTTTATCTATCCGCATTTAGTGTTTCAAACATTGCTTCCGACAAACGAACAGATTCTCTAAGGGCATTCTTAGCATCACTTGGTAGATCATCACGCATTAACAAATATGCTTCAACAACCACAGTTTGTAGATTTTGAGGACTTCTTTTGTTTGGAGGTGTTAGTAACGCTTCTAAACCAGCAGTATTTTTGTCAATCGTTATTTTGCTGAATACTTTGTCACCACGACTACTTTTGAGGTCGTCAAAGTTTTTATCTGTAGCAGGAAGTAAGTAAATAGAATCGCCATACTGCTCTGCGATAGGTATCAATGTGCCAGCACCAGCAACCATAAGCAACACATCTATGCCGTTTAATTGGCCAAGTTTGCCAATAGCAGTATCAACATCGTCAATATAAATAACGTTTGTCTTTTCATAGCTTCTGTCCTTGAGTACAAAGTTTGCCCAGGTCACAGATGAACCACTATTTTTTCCTACTATGCCAATAGTGTATTTTGATTTATTGATTTGTTTTAAATCTTTAAGGTCACTATTTTCACGACTTGTAAGTGCCCAAACTGGTTCTCCGTATAACGGTCCAACCATAGACATACTATTGATTACACTTTCGTCTCTGCTTATGGCAAGTACCACACCGTCAGCTTGGACTCGAGCCGTATCGCATTCACCGTTTGCCATAGCAGTAATAAGTGCCAAAGTCCCACCTACACCATGCCTTACATCCATTTCCCAACCATAATTGTTGGTATGACCTGCGAGAATGTTACCTGTTAAGTCGTATGTGCCGCTAGCACTGCCAGCACAGTCTTGAATTAGGTTGTCTGTTTGGTTTTGGCGTTCTGCCAGTTCAGTAGGAAGTGGGTCTGGTTGAGCCATTGCGCTTTGCATAAAAATCGCAAATAACATAACAAATAGAACCCCTAGTCGTTCTATACGACCCAATTTTGTAAATTTATTCATGTTTTTCCTTTCAGTATTGCTTAGACAGATGCTTCCATATAGTTTCATAGCTACCCCTGCTTCATTGCGTTGCTATTCAAAATCTATTTGATAGTTGTGCAGGTGTAGTTATTCCCTAAAGTAGTAGTTTTTCCGTCGCCCTCAAAAGTGCGCTAGTGGCTTTCGTCAATAGCACTAATTCCTTTTGCACTCAAATAGTAACAAAATTTTATGCTTTAACCATCCTGCAAAAGTAGGAACATATTTTTGTGATCAAAAGCAACTATAGAATTACCTTAATCTATCTTGTTACTGTTGTTAATAACTGTTTTTCTACCTTAAAAATAGCCCTCTTTTATCAAAAGAGGGCTAAACATTTCTTTAGACTATAATAAAAATTTATTCTTCGCGGAGCACGTACCCAACACCACGGACGGTATGAATCAGTCTACGTTCTCCATCACCTTCAAGTTTACGGCGTAAGTAACCAACATAAACATCTACAACGTTGCTACCACCTGTATACTCAGGCCAAACTTTTTCTTCAATTTCGAAGCGGTTAAAGACTTTTCCTGGGTTACGAGCAAAAAGCTCTAAGAGTTCGAATTCTTTGGCTGATAAATCTACTCTGCGTCCATCCCTAAAGACCTCGCGTCCATCTAAATTCATGACTAAGTCTGCGACTCTTACCTCACCAGTTACGGCTGGGTTAAC
The DNA here is from genome assembly GCA_938038395.1 of uncultured Deinococcales bacterium. Classification (GTDB taxonomy): domain Bacteria; phylum Deinococcota; class Deinococci; order Deinococcales; family Trueperaceae; genus CALGZD01. The sequence continues at coordinate 2,092 of CALHRJ010000390.1, forward strand.
ACGTCTTAGGTGTGCTCGAACCCTTGCTAAGAGTTCCTCAATAGAAAAGGGTTTAACAAGATAGTCATCTGCACCTGCATCTAAGCCTACAACTTTGTCATCTACACTGTCCTTAGCAGTAAGGATGATAATTGGGGTATTGCTTGTTTTGCGAATGCGTCTTGCTACTTCTAGACCATCTAGTACTGGAAGCATTAAATCAAGAATAACTAAATCAGGGTTAAGTTCACGGAATTTTGAAAGGCCTGTTACGCCATCATAGGTCACTACGGTTTCGTATTCTTCTGCTTGTAATTCTAAGTCGATAAATTTTGCAATTTCTTTTTCGTCCTCGACTATAAGGACCATCGGTTTTCTGTCCATGTCATACATTATGAGAGATTTAATTATGAGAGAGTTGATGAGAGAATGACAGTTATGTGTGAAAGATTCACATTTTTTCATCACAAATAGGCAAAATCCCTGTGTTTATGAGGAAAAGCGTGGCAAAAGTCAGTACTTCTCTAATGAAAACCATCAAAATAGATAGGTTTATTTGCTCATTGGTTACACATTTTCTTTGATTTTGTTGATGAGATTGCTCTAATAACTACTATTTTTAGCTGGAAGATACTTGTATATAGGTCTCAGATAGGAATTTTCACAACCTTAGATTAGCTATTCTTAATGTAATTAGGCAGTTTTGAGTAAAAAAACTAAGGTGCCTTTTAATAAGGCACCTTGTTAATAATGAACTTGTAGCATGATGAATTCCTCGACGCTTGCTTCGAATTAGATTTTCAGAATCGATGTGACTCTAAGTCACAAGATTTCATATCGATACATCGTCAGCTTGCTGCGATGCTGTTCATTAGACTGTAAGTTATGGGAAGAATGTATTTTTAAAAGTTTGCGTCAAATAATTCTTGACCACGTTCAATATCTTTTGCATCGTCTCCTGATAGAGCTTCTAAGGTCAATAGTTTTTCTAATTGAATTTTTGCTTCGTCCATCTCATTTCTTTCAATGAGCATTTCTGCATATTCCAGATAACGAAGAGGTTTTTCAGGATCAATTTCAATCGCTTTTAGAAAGAGAGGTTCAGCTTGACTACCATCACCTCCAGCGATAAAAGGGGCTTGGGCATGAAAAACTGCTAAGCCATGGTAAGCACCCCCAATTTGATCGTCTAGTTCAATAGCTTTTTCAAAACCGCCTTTAATGTCACCAGCCATGAAAAGTGATTGCAGAATGCCACGAAACTGAGCTAAACGGCCTAAAGCTCTTGCACGTTGATAGTGGCCTTGGGCTTCTGTTGGGTCAATTTCTATAACTTTAAGAGCTGCTCTTGCTGCTGTGTCGTAGGTTGCTTCTGCTTCTGCTGGGTCGTCAAAGGTCGCTGCTAAAGATGTAAGCGCACTTGACAAGGTGTAAAGTGCTTCAATATGTTCAGGTTCTGTTTCGAGCATTGCTTCAAGTTCAGCGACTGCTGCAGCATAATCCCCTTCATCCATTAGGGTATTTGCTGAAGAGAGATCAGCGAAAGCTATGCTCAAGGTCAAAATAAAAACGACAAGCAGAGTAGAGGTTTGCAAATGTTTTTTCATCTCAGATTCCAATCTTAATTTTTTGTTCTACGCATTCTAACTAAAATATTGTACTGAGTTCAAATATCGGGTTGAAATTAGTACAAATTGGTAGGAAACACCTGTTGAATAGACATTATCTCATTGCTAAACCTTGGTTTGGAATTCAAAAACTCCATTATTTGCGATACGGCCGTTACTTTTGTTGTTCGCATTGCAATGCAAGATAATGGATAGTTTTTATAAAGACCAAGTCATAAATCAGTTTAACTATGTTGACATCTAAAATGTTGGAGATATAACGTCCTGTAGCGGATTAGTGTCTGGAAAAATAATATGACTTAATTTTGCAAACGTACTTAGCTGTAGTGTACTTAGGCATAGTATTGTCAGTAAAAGGCGCTGGTATTAAAACAGGAGATTTTAAACTTCAATGTTGTTAGAGATTAGGTTGTATTTCTGGTAAAAAAGCATCGATGTTCAAAACTTTTATTGATTTTATATAGAGTTATTTATTAAGTTGCTTTCATAAGGTGGACCGCATCACCTTGTTTAATCGTACCTGTTGTTTTAGTACCAGCAAAAACCCCAAGATGGTTTTCATGTTCTTTAACAATTTTACGCAAGATATTTAAATCTTGTGCTAGGTTCTTTTGCGGCAACGTAGTCATGACACAACGCAAGGTTGGCCATATGTCCCCAATAACGACATTATTGCCAATGCGTATTTGACCATTCACCCAGTTATCTTCTATAAAGCCTTCTAAATCAGGAACAGTTTCAATCAGAATATTTGGTCTAAAACGGTGAACATTTGTATCGCTTTGACCTTCAAGTAGATGATTCAAATGTTTAAGCGTGCCTGTTGTGAGTAAGTGCAAGTGCGCTGAGTCGAAGAAGGTCCCAGAGGCTAAGTCATATTCGGTAGCGTCACTAGCTAACTGTCGTTTTTTACCTTCGAGCGCCTCTTGTATTGGTGTGTCGCCAAAAATAGTAGCAGCATCTAATTCACCAAAATTGCGCTGGGTAGGATGTCTTTCTTCTACTACGACCTTTGTTTCTAAGGCTGTAGATAGTCGTTGATTTGTTGCTGGATCATTGACTGCAAGGCTTTCTCCAGAGGGCAAACGAATCATTAACAAATTGCCTTCATAGTACGCATCAAACGAAAGTAGCTTGGTTGTTCGCTTTGCGGATGCAATCTTACCACCAGCTATGCGTAGTGCATAAGACCGATCACCTTCAATGCCAAGTGAGGTCACTTTTACAGTGCTGAGCATTTCGCCTTGCATCGACTTGATTGGATAGCGAAATATTGATTTGATGTGACCGACCAGTTGACCCGACATAGCTTAACTCCTCAACGTTGACTGATTGAAACTCTTTATGGCTTTGTTCAGTCAGTTTAACATGAGGTATACTTTATAGCTGTGCTTATCCTAAGTCTTGCCCAACTTAA
>CALHRJ010000391.1 GCA_938038395.1 uncultured Deinococcales bacterium
TCAAGGCTGATCAGTTTTCCCCTCAAACCAAGTACCATCAACACCACCTTGCCAAAAATAATCTTTTTGCATATCTGGCAGAGTATTCAAACACCTAACAATAGCCTCTAAAGGAACTCTGTAAGCAAAACGAGTTGTCTGATGCCATTGCTTTAAATCCGCCTCAGTCAAACCCATAGTAGCTTGTGATAGCTCACTATTTGCAGCATTAACCTTAGACTTCGCTTCAAGAGCATTAAACTTCCCCATTTTCTTAGCCACACTCAGTGAACGATTAATCGCTAAGTCAAAAAGCTTTTCCCTACCACTACCTGAGTCTTGTATCACCTAAGAAGCATACCTTTTTTTGGAGTAAACGCCTATGTAGTCGCTCTTATTGCACTATATAAGCTTTGTTCCACAGTAGAATTGCCTTTAGTTTCATAGCTTGTACAAGCTATGAAACTTTTACGTTGTACAAGGCTTGAAAGAAAATGAAGTAAAACATAATTTAGTGAAATTACAGTTTTAGAGCGACTTTTCAAACAATTTTGTCCAAATTCGCCAAAAATGTATCTTTTTGTGCGCCATAATGTGAATAGAGTTACATTCATTGCCCTGTACATAGGTTGTACAATCTGCTAAGTTGTACATAGGTTATACAAGACCTTGTACAGCCTGTTCAACCTTTAAAGAAATTACGCTACAAAAAAACCAAAGTAAGATTTAACGTTAGTAAATTTAAGGAAGTCGGAAAACATGTCCACAATGCGAGAAGAAGGAAAATATACAGTTAACGAAATTGAAGAGAGAACTGATACGCCTTCTACAACGTTGAGACAATGGGAAAGGCGTTATGGGTTTCCAAAACCTATGCGTTCAGATTCAGGCTACAGACTCTATAGCGATTTCGACCTCAAAGCTATTTTAAAGATGAAACGCTACATCTCAGATGGTGTACCTGCCTCTAGAGCAGCTGAGCTTGTTCAAACTGTCGTAGAAGAACCTCAACTCCCCCGTCCTCTAAACCAACTATCACAAGAATTGTGCGATGCACTGTTGAATTTTGATGATAGTAAAGCAGACAAAATCTTATCTGAAGCACATGCACTGCACACTGTGGAACTTGTGCTTGTTGAAGTACTTCAACCTACCCTCGTACATATCGGCACACTTTGGCATGAAGGTAAAATCCGAATTGCGAATGAACACTTTGCGTCAAACTATGTACGTGGTCACTTACATAATTTACTTAAACTAACCGCAGGTTTACGAGATGCCACTATGGTTCTGGTAACTTGTGCGCCACATGAACAACACGAGATTGCAGTCTTGATGCTAGCAGTCATGCTGCGTAGAGCTGGTTACGGTGTTTACTATATTGGTGCAAATTTACCTATCGAAGACATGGTCATGCTCATTAACAAGCATCAACCAACTGCTGTGATGATTTCAAGTTCTGTTCCAGAATCTTTAGAAGAACTCATGGAAGGTAAGGACCTACTCAAATCCATTCGTTCTTTGCTTGTCTATGGTGGGTTTAGCTTTGAGCAAAATCCAGGATTAGCCGAAGAGCTTGGTGGCGTCTATCTTTCAGGCAATGCAATGGACGCTGTTGAAGAATTTCATAAATTAGTCAGGAAGGGAGTACTTAACACATGGTCAGACCAGAGCCAGCAAGCTTAACAAACTCCCAAAATACCTTTAACGAAGCTGTTTATTTTGAGCAATCAAATCAAACGCTTGAAACTAAGTCTATTCCTGTCTCAAAATCTATAAAAACGAAGAAATCTTCAGGATTTGCTGACGACTATTTTGCTAAAGACTATGACGTTGCAGTAATTGGTTCGGGTATTGCAGGACTAACCTCGGCGGCATATCTAGCCAAAGATGGTTTAAAAGTTATTGTGCTCGAGCGCGATGTTCACCCTGGTGGTTGTGCTGCTAGCTTTAAGCATCAAGGTTATCAATTCGCAGTTGGTGCAACCGTAGCTATGGGCTTTGAGCCGACTGGTCTCCATAGAAAAATCTATAACGATCTAGGTCTTGTTCCTGAATTTGTCAATGTAAACCCTGCAATCAGGGTTCATCTACCTGATAGAAGTATTAGCCTGTATACCAAAAGAGATGCTTGGCATAATGAATTAAAACGTGTCTTCCCTATACATAGCGAGAATATTCTAGCTTTCTGGCAAGAAATCGAAAAAATTGCAGCAGTTATGGGCCGAGTGTCTAAGCACTTTCCTGTAATGCCCTTTAAGCACCTTGATGATATTCTTGATACCCTCAAAGGCTTCCATCCAAATTTGATAACACTGTTACCCTTACTTCGCTCAACTGTGCATGACCTACTCAAAAAGTACAATTTAGTCGGCGATCATACTGAACTACTAATGATTAAAGCATTTATAGATGGTCAATTACTAGATGCCATGCAAACTGATGCCAGTAAATGTGTTTTAACCTCTGGCGCGTACGCATTAGACATCTACCGCTTTGGTTGCCAATATAAAGTAGGCGGTCTAGATTCAATTGCCTATGATCTCTGTGACTATATAGAGATGCGTGGCGGTAGCATTAGCTTCTCGACAAGAGTGAAATCAATCCTAAATAACGATAAGCAGATTCAGGGAATCGTGACAAATCGTGGCACGATTAATGTGCCAGTAGTTGTTAGTGCTATCCCACTTCAAAATACTTCTGAACTGCTTGAATATAAAGAAGACTCAACCCTACCAGCCCTAGCTCAAAAGCAAGATTACAACTGGGGTGCATTTACGCTCTATCTAGGTGTAGATGCCAATGCTTTACCCGAAGATGTTCATTACTTCGAGCAATTAAGTAGTCCTACCTCTAATTTTTCTGTTTCTAAGCATGATGTTACAAACATGCTTATTTCAATAAGCCCAAGTTGGGATAGAAGTCGTGCGCCTGAAGGCAAACGTGCTATCACCATAAGTACCCATGTAGATGCGAAAGCGTGGTTAAACATTGCCAATACATCCAAAGAAGTCTATACAGCCGAAAAACAAAAGCTAGAGGAAATTATACTCAACAAGCTTTCTACTATATTTCCAAATGTTCGTAGTGGTCTTGAGGTCATACTCAGCGGTAGTCCTCGAACCTTCAAACGTTTTACACTCAGATCTGATGGTCTTGTAGGTGGTTTTCCACAAGATCTTAAGCACGCCAATTTCCAAGCCCCGTCACATCGTTCAGATATTAAAGGTCTCTTCTTAGCTGGAGATACTATATTTCCTGGACAAGGAACCCTAGGTACTTCAGTGTCTGGTTTCAACGCAGCAAGAAGTGCCAAACGTTATCAACGAAGGTACGTTCCAGTAAATCATCAGCAAAACACCAGTCAACAAAACAGTAGTCAACAAAATCCTAACCTCTCGCAATAGATAAGTTCATTTTAAGGAGAACTGATTCACATGATTATGCATCCACAACACTCTAATAACGCAACACAGTTTTCAAACAACTTCAATGCTTTAAACGCAGCAAACAACCTAAACAATGAAGTAGTACATACACCACTAAATGCGCCAAGCCAAAGCATTAACTTACAACGTAAACAAACGCTCTATCATGCTGGTGACCGTGCAAACTCTCTTTACAGAGTGCGTGAAGGACTTATCCGAATCATCAGGACCACACCTGAAGGTCGCTTAATGACACTAAGACATGTTATGCCTGGTGACTTTTTTGGCGAAGAAGCACTTTCAGACTCAACTAGACTTGAAGTTGCAGAGGCTTTAACCAATGCAGAAGTCGAAACCATCGATCCAACAGCGATTGACTTTGTAGACTTGCAAACTGTTACACATTCTATGTCTAAACAAATGCAGCGTTTAATGGATTACGAGTATCATTTACAGACAGGAGACCTAAGACAGCGTGTAGCTCGTTACCTTATCCAATTAGCACAAACACCTCTAGCTGTTCAAAATGATGCTGGTCACATGATGGTTTCTGCAACGCATGAACTTCTTGCCGAAGGCACAAGTAGCACCAGAGAAAGTGTTTCGAAAATTATTACTGATTTAAGAAATGAAAACCTAATTGCTTCTGGCTACCGTAGTATCGTACTACTTGAGCGCGAAGCCCTCTTAGATATCGCTGAAGAACTTTACTAAGCACGTGTACCTAATAGACTTATGAATATTCTTATTACTGGCGCGAGTGGTTATGTGGGCAAGCGTGTTTTAACGCTTGCCCTTGAAAAAGGGCATACAGTCAAAGCCTTATCTCGAAAAGGAATTATTCCTAGTGATTTGCCAGAAGAAATAAGAAGTTCAGAAAACCTAACTGGCGTTGCTGCTGATATAAACGATTTACCTGCACTACGCGAGGCCTGTGCCGATGTCGATGCAATCATCCACCTAGTTGGTATCATTAAAGAAAAGGGTAATAATACCTTCGAACAAGTCCACGTTGAGGGAACTAGGAATATTGTTTCAGCGGCACTAGATACTGGGGTAAAGCGCTATGTACACATGAGTGCCTTAGGCGCTACTAATGAAGCACTTTGCGCACAGAGTGGCTATATGCGTACGAAAGCTGAAGCAGAACGAATAGTTAAAGGCTCGTCTTTAGACTGGACTGTATTTCGTCCTAGTCTCATCTTTGGTCAAGATGATGAATTTTTCTCTGTAGTTCTTAAACAGTTAGTTAAATTACCACCTATCATTCCACAAATTGGTGATGGTAAGTTCTTATTTAAACCGATTTGGCTTGGTGATGTTGCCGCGAGTTTTGTAATGGCACTTGAAGAAAAGAAAAGCATCGGAGAAAGTTATGAACTTGTTGGACCCGTTGAATACAGCTTTAGGGATTTATTAGAGCTCGAGCGCAACGCACTAGGCTCTAAAAAACCAATCGTAGCTGTACCTCTCCCCCTCATGAAAATTGCAGTACCCATCATGCAACTCCTGCCCAATCCCCCAATTACATCAGACCAATTTGCCATGTTATTGGCAGGAAACACGTCTGACTCAAATTTAGCGCAGGAAACCTTTCAGTTGAGTATGACAGCACTAGAATCAAAGCTCGAGCAAATGCTAGCTTAAATTACAGCACCACAAATACCCTAATTCAAATCTATAGTTAAAGAACCATAGTTAAAAAAACACAGTTACAAAAACCCAGTTAGAGAAACATAGAGATAGTTGTCTTATCTTTATGAGTTAGCTATGGACTAGCTCAGCAATAACTTCTAATGAGAAAGCCCTAAAGAACTTTCTTATCAAAACCACTTTAATAATTCAGCTTTAAGGCTCCATAATAGTAGCTATAGTAACTTTTAGTTTATCTTTCAATCATGTTTATCTAACGTTTTTCTATTCACAATTTCAGTCAATAAAGCTATAGATAAACTACTGAAACACATAAACTACTAAAACTATAGGTCCGGTACTAAATACTCAAAAGTATTAAATGGCAATCATTATGTCTACGTACTTACTGTATTTTAGTCTCAAATTGTACCTAAACCCTTGAAGCTTTGGGAGGAGTGAATATGAGGTTTTTTCGCCTTTGGTTACCGCTTGGTTGCCTGATGCTACTATTTATTGCATGTCAACAAATCGATATATCAACAAAAAAATCAACTTCAAATGGCCATAACCACATCCAAGTAATTGCATCTGGATCAGGCATAAACCCTGATGGCATTTGGCCCCCACAACCCGCTAATATGAGCAGGACTGGCGTACTCGTGGGAAATTATGCTTTACAGGGCCTAAACGTTCGTAAAGCAGCTATTCAAGAAGCAATCATGTCAGACAGTGATTTGCTTAATGCCCTTGGTGAAAACTATCTACTTTTAGATGTGAATGTTTCTGAAGAAAAAGACGGCTCACCAATCCAAGAAATCATTTTGTTCAGTTATAGCCAAAACAGTACAGTACGTGCTTGGTTACAGGCAACAAGTGCATTTAATGCAAGCAACAGCATTGAGTTTGAAGTTATAGCAGCTTCAGACTATCAATTTCCAGAATCAAAGGAAGAAATCGCCAAATCAATTAGCCTGGCTAGAACCGCTTTAGTCAATCAAGGTTTCGCTGACGCACAAACGCTCAATGCACATTCTATGTTGACCTATCCAGATGAGGCATCTGGCGAACAATTTTATGATGTTCGTATGCTCTACGTTACACTAGGTCAAGGAAATGGCGCAGTACCTGTTTATGCTGCATGGGTTGATCTAAGCAATAATATCGTCACAAAAAGTGGCCTTATAGGAAGCTATTAGGGGGAGTCATGACTAAAAAACTTTTAGCTACGTTTATTCTTTTATTTGTAACCAGCCTTAGCTTTGCTCAAGGCTCAGTAAACTGGAATGGTTGGTCTTTTGATTGGTCAATTGGTACAGATTCTTCTGGTCTTGTACTGAAGAATGTCACCAAAAACAATAAAAAGATTCTAGAAAAAGCCAGCTTTCCTGTTATGCGTGTTCAGTACGATGGTGATGTCTGTGGACCTTATGCAGATATCTTAACCAGCAATACTTTCCGTGCTGGTCCAATCAGCGCAGCTGACCCTGGTACACCTAGTGCTGAATGTAATGGTCAACGAGTCTGCCAAAGAACCTTTACACAAAATGGTGAAGCTAAGCTCGAGCTTGGTGCTAACTCACAAATCGGTGAGTATCAAATTTATCAAGTCTACTATTTTAGCGAAGATACTATGGAATCTCGGGTATATAGCCGAGGTTTACAGTGTCGTATAGACCATGTTCACCATGCTCACTGGATGTTTGATTTTGACATTGGTGATGCTGGCAACGACCAAGTACTGATCAATGGCAATAGTCTACAAAGTACCGAATTTAATGATGTCCGTGGCTCGTCTCAATCTTGGGATGTACGGGATGCAATTACGGGTGACAGCATAAGTGTTATTGCTAGCCCAGATGACGGTACACGAGACAGCTTTTCTAATACAGATGTTGCAGTCCGAAAATATAACTCAGGTGAAACAGGTCGCTGGAGGACTGGCGCGCGTGGCGAAATTGGCAATATGTTTAACAATGGTGAAAACATAAATGGTCAAGATGTTGTGATGTGGTACGTCACCCATTTACGGCACCTTGCCTCTGAAGGTGAACGATTGTGGCATGCATCTGGACCAACGATTCGTATCAATAATTCCACAACACCAAACCCACCAACGCCAACCCCGAATCCACCAACAGCAGGTAATCTGCTACAAAATCCTAGTTTTAACAGCACAGCTAGTTGGTCAAATTGTGGTGACGCAAGTAGGTTTAATATCTCTGGCGGAAACTTAAATGTTTCTTCTGGTGCATGTATTTTCCAAACGGTTCCAGCAAGTCCAGGAGCAACTTATACCTTGAGCTGTGATGGACGTATAGCTGGTGGTACATGGAACACAGCAATTTTGAGCATGCTAAATTCAAGCTATAGCAGCATCAATCAAGAGTTTGTTCAAAACTCAAGTTCAACCTTTCAAACACTATCAGTAAGCTCTACAGCCCCAAGCAATACTGCATATGTTGCTGTGAGCTTTTATAGTGAAGGTACTGCAACCTATAGTGACTGTAGCCTGGTAATTGGTGGTAGTACACCAAATCCGACCCCAACGCCAACCCCAACGCCAACACCAACGCCACCAACAGGTAATACCTCCCTACAAAATTCAGGTTTTGATGGCGTAGCAGGTTGGAATAACTGTGGCAACGGTAATAGCTATAATATCAGTGGAAGTCGCCTGAACATAGCTGCAGGTGCATGCGTTTATCAAACAGTGCCAGTTATTCCTGGAGCTAGCTATACCCTCACTTGTACTGGGAACACATCTTCAAATACTTGGAATACCTTCATTTTGAGTATGTTAGATAGTAATTGGCAATCACTCAGTCAAGATTTTGATAACATCACAACATCGGTTAGCAGCAATAGTGTTACCTTACAAGCACCAAGCAACGCTTCTTATGTTGCAGTTAGTTTTTATAGTGAGGGTAACGCAAACTATCGTAGTTGTAATTTAAGCAGCTCGAGCTCAAATCCTCAACCACCAAGTAACAGTGCTTTGGTCAATCCAAGCTTCAATGGTACAGCAGGTTGGAACAACTGTGGTAATGCAAACAGCTATAGCATTGGTGGAGGCAACCTAAATATCTCTGCTGGCGCATGTGTGTTTCAAACCATCCCAGCTTCTGCAAATACTCGCTACACTCTAACTTGTACTGGCAATACCACTAGCAATGTTTGGAGTACATTTATTCTAAGTGCGCTAGATAGCAATTGGCAGAGCATCTCTCAAGACTTTACGCCTTTAACAACTAGCAATAGTGCCAACAGCGTAACGCTATTGGCACCATCCAATGCAGCACATGTAGCTGTCAGCTTTTATAGTGAGGGTAATGCTACTTATCAAAGCTGTACTTTGAGTCAAGCAAGTGCTAATACTAATCTTTTACCTGCACTAGTTGTAAAAGATAGAACGAAAGCTCCAGCAAAATTGCAGCTTATTCCTGTGATTGATTTTAAACCTAGAAGCTAAGAAGAGGTAGTCAAATCAAGTTGGCTAGTCTTACATGGCTAGACCACTAAAAACCTAATAATTTATTTGAGGCTAAGAATCGAACCATATTCTTAGCCTCTATCCTTTTATACCTACTCCAGTTTTATACATGTGATGCAGGTTTAGGCTAATTCAGGGTGCGTCTCGCTAGAGGTTGATTTAATACTTAGGCTAGTCATGAGATTATTCCAGTTCTCAATGACGCACCTTAGAAGTTTTTTAAAAAGCAAAAAAACTCCTATTTGTGATGAACTCATTTTCAACCTTGAATGATACGCACCGGCTGATTCAAGACCCAAACAAGCTTTGATAACACGTGTTAAACTCTTTGCTGAAATGCCGTGATTCAAAGGCTTAAGGTGGCTTTGAAGTCTAAAGCCTTAAGTAACTAAATTACACTAATACCTTCAGATATATTAACTACGAATATAAGTTCATGACTCGAAATTTTCAAAAGCGTCACAAAAACAATCAAACCAATAGATTCAATCACAGCGTCTTCAACCTGTGGAGCATTATCACCTTAGTTTTAGCTCTGCTATTACTCTGTCCAATTGCACTTGTTATTGCTCGAAGTTTTGCTTCCTCTGGCGATACTTGGCAGCATTTAATGACTTACCTACTCCCCCGCTATATTCGCAATTCTCTTTTTTTAATGCTTGGTGTAGGTTGCATTGTGACTATTACAGGCGTAAGCACAGCTTGGTTAGTTAGCATGTGCCGCTTTCCAGGCAGGCGTTTTTTTGAGTGGGCTTTGCTTTTACCCTTAGCCATGCCTGCTTACATATTGGCTTATACCTATACAGATTTTCTACAATTCTCTGGTCCATTACAAAGCTTTCTAAGAGATACTTTCGAATGGTCACGAGGCGATTATTGGTTTCCAGAAATCCGTTCTCGTAATGGCGCAACACTGATGTTGGGCTTAGCACTTTTTCCATATGTCTATATGTTGGCTCGCTCCGCATTTCTCGAACAATCCAGTACCATCTTAGAAGCTAGTCGTAGCCTCGGTCGTGGACCTTGGCAGAGTTTCTTTACGATTAGCTTGCCTTTAGCCAGACCCGCCATTGTAGCTGGTGTTGCACTCACACTTATGGAAACACTGGGCGACTTTGGTACAGTGGATTACTTTGCAGTACAGACCTTTGCTACAGGCATCTATAGACACTGGGTCAGTTTTGATGCACAGAGCAAAATTGCCGCAGCACAACTAGCTAGTATGCTTTTAGGGTTTGTGCTCACGCTTGTTCTCCTAGAAAGATTTTCCAGAAGCAGCAACCGCTACCAACAACAACCAACATCCAGCAGATATAAAGGCTTAAGCACTTACCGCTTACGCAACTTTCGTGCTGTTGCAGCGTGGCTTGTCTGTTTCATACCGATTTGTTTAGGTTTTATTTTACCAGCTACGCTTTTGCTAAATATGGCACTCTCAAACCCAAGTTTAAGCTTCAATACTGATCTTATCTTTTATGCTAGAAATACACTTATTCTTGCCAGCATAGCTGCAATCATTACAGTAGTTACTGCGCTTATTATTGCTTATAGTGTTCGCTTACAACCCACTAGTATGAACAAACTGCTTAGTCAACTTGCAGCCATTGGCTACGCTGTACCAGGTTCTGTGATTGCTGTAGGAGTGCTACTTAGCATTGCATTATTTAACAATAGTTTATATTCATTCACAACTTGGATAGGTCTGAATAAAGAAATATTTATTGGTGGGAGTGTTATTTCATTGCTATTTGCTTATGTGGTGCGCTTCCTTGCAGTAGCCCATGGTGGCATAGAAAGTAGTTTGGCAAAAATCACTTCCAATATGGATGATGCTGCACGAAGTCTAGGTTACAACCGCCTCAAAAGCTTGTGGCATGTTCATGCACCAATGCTTAAAAATAGCCTAATTACTGCTATGTTGCTTGTCTTTGTGGATGTCACTAAAGAACTTCCAGCTACACTAATTGTAAGACCGTTTAACTTTGAAACTTTGGCAGTTCGCACTTACCGCTTAGCTAGTGATGAACGCCTTATTGAGTCTTCTGGTTTAGCGCTTGCCATTGTGATAGTCGGTATCATTCCTGTAATCATCCTCAGTCATGCCATCAGTAATTCACGTAAACAATAGGATTCTAAAACTATGAAACATACAATTCAAATACCAGAGTGGGCAGTAGAAATTTATTCCGACTTAAGTGATTGGGAAAGACACGCTCGAGCTGTAAACGATATTGCACCTAATGGCATTTGGGAACTTGATTTACCTGATGATGCCTATTTTGAATATTGCTTTGTGGATGCTGAAGGTCAGATGTTACCTGACCCAACTAATGAATTGAAGGCTGACACGCCATGGTATCCTGCGGCTCGAGCCCTAACTGGTCCCTCCTACCAAGCGAATGAATATCTCTATCCACCAACACAAGACCTAAATCCAATCGAACGCTATAAACTCGATTCAAAACATCTGTCAGGAAAACTTGCAGAGCGCAGACGAATCATGAGCTACACCCCAAAAGGCTTTGAAAACACGCCACTACCCATCATCTATATTCAAGATGGTTTGGCATACGCACGTGTTGCCCAAACACCCTTAGTTCTTGAAACTTTACTAGCAGAAGAAAAAATTGCACCTGCACATTTGGTTTTTATAGAACCCAAAGACCGTAGTGTTGAGTATCCTTACAACCCTCATTATCAAAGCTTTGTTATGGACGAAGTACTTCCAATGATGGAATCAACCTTGGCATTTGACTCAAACCGAATTGCTATGGGTGCTAGCTTAGGAGGCTTAGCCAGTGGCTTACTTGCTTGGAATTATCCAGAACACTTTCATACGGTTATCAGTCAATCAGGTGCATTTTTAGGTAGTCCTGAGGACTTAGATTACTACGGCAGTGAGGCCTCATGGCTGCTCGAGCAGCTTCAAACATCTAACCCAAATCGATTCAAACAACAACTCAGCTGGTATGTAGATTGTGGAAACCTAGAATGGCTAGCTGACATAAACAAAAGCCTTTCTCAAACATTAGTTGACAAAGGCTATAGAACAGCTTCAAACTTTCGAAACGCTGGGCACAACTGGGTAAACTGGCGCAACGGTCTGGCTGATGCACTTATGTTCGCTCTACCGAAAACATAAAGCCAGCATTTAGAACACCCTAGCTATAGTTCGTGCTTAATTGCAATTGATTTGATTGTGCTTCAACCACCATCATTTTAGCAGCAGAAATCATCGTTTCAATATCCGCAATAGGATCGACATTATCAACAACTTGTTTGGTTGTTGCTCCAATACTTACGGCAAACTCTACAACTTCATTATTATGAGTCACTGACAATGATTCTATGCCTTCATACAAACGTTTAAGAAGCTTAGGATTATCTACAAAGTTACTATCAGGACATATAATTGCAAAGGTCTGTCCTGTTAATCTTGCACAAACATCCGCACCCCTAAAATTATCTTCTACAAGCTTAGCGACTTCAATAACGACCTTATCGCCTGAAGCATGATCATATTGATAGTTCACTTGTTTAAGTTCTCCGATATCCACAATAACAACACTAACATTGCTATCTAATCGACATTGTTCTAATGTTTCTTGGCACAATCTATAAAAGGCATTTCGATTGTAAAGCCCTGTCAAAGCGTCAATATCTGCTAAAGTTTTCATCGTGTGATATCCCCCTGTTATATTACATTTATGGTTCTCGATGGCAGTGCGACTCTATGTACCCATATACCCAATGGAGCCTATAAAGTTCTAAGCATTTCATAATAGCCGTGTATCTCGCCTATATCCACTTAGCAAACAGTTTAGGAATTTCTCTGATAAACAAACGTTAGTCATTCTTTGATTTTTGCTATTTATGAAAGCAGAATAATCAATCAGTGAATTCGCAAACAAATATTTTATGTCAACACCCAAGCAAGTAATACCTTCCCCCAACAAAAGACTTGCAATCTTGTAGAATTAAGTTATGGAAAAAGCAAATTGGCAAACTGTTGAAAAATTCGAATTTGAAGACATCACCTATAAAAAATCTAATGGCGTTGCACGCATCGCCTTTAACCGACCTGAAGTACGCAATGCCTTTCGCCCTAAGACCGTTGCTGAACTGTACAAAGCATTTGTAGATGCTAGAGAAGATACATCTATTGGTGTTGTTCTTTTCTCTGGTGAAGGACCTTCGCCAAAAGATGGTGGCTGGGCCTTTTGTAGTGGTGGCGATCAGCGCACACGCGGACATCAGGGCTATGTGGACGAAGACGGTATGCCACGCCTAAACATTTTGGAAGTGCAGCGACTTATGCGCTTTATGACAAAAGTGGTTATAGCTGTTGTGCCTGGTTGGGCAGTTGGTGGCGGACATAGTTTACACGTAGTTTGTGACCTTACCTTAGCGAGTAAAGAACACGCTATTTTTAAACAAACCGATGCAGATGTATCCAGCTTTGATGGTGGCTATGGTTCAGCCTACCTAGCAAAACAAGTTGGGCAAAAACGCGCCAGAGAAATTTTCTTTTTAGGACGTGACTACTCAGCACAGGAAGCTTATGACATGGGCATGGTCAATGCAGTTGTGCCACATGATGAGTTAGAAGATACTGCTTATGAATGGGCACAAGAAATCCTTCAGAAATCACCAACTGCTATTAAGATGCTTAAGTTCGCATTTAACTTGACTGATGACGGTATGGTTGGACAGCAGGTCTTTGCAGGTGAAGC
>CALHRJ010000392.1 GCA_938038395.1 uncultured Deinococcales bacterium
TGTAGTGGTCTAGGCTTCCTACAGCAGTTTGATCCAGAACTTATTATCGCAGATGGTAGTTTGTCTATTGGCGAAGGTGCAATCGCACCGTGGAGTGGTAATGACGCCACTGTATATTATTGGGATAGGCTTAAAGCATTAGCCGATCACTATGAAGTCGATATTGGTGAACCGTGGGATGAACTTCCAGAAGAGTTTAGAAACATTATTTTTCACGGAACTGATGATTCAATCGAAGTCGCCTATAACCGCAATGGTCGCGAGACCATGCGCTTTCAAGCTGAATTTGAAGGGGTTATAGCAAACTTAGACCGTCGCTATAAAGAAAGTTCTTCTGACTTTGCTAAAGAAAAACTTGAAGCCTTTATGTCTATGGTAGCTTGCCCGCATTGTAAAGGCACACGTTATCGCCCAGAAGTTCTAGCAGTAAAAGTACTCGATAAAAACATAGCAGATGTTTCGGGTCTAACTGTCAAAGATGGTGTAGTTTTCTTCGGTGAACTTAATCTCGATGGTGCCGACGGTGATATTGCTAAACCAATCATGCAAGAAGTGGTTAACAGATTAGGCTTTTTGGAAAGTGTTGGTCTTAATTACCTGACTTTAAACAGAAGTGCAAATACACTTTCTGGTGGTGAGGCGCAGCGTATTCGCCTAGCGACCCAAGTAGGCTCTGGCCTAACAGGTGTGTTGTATGTACTGGATGAGCCAAGCATCGGCCTTCACGCTCGTGATAACCGCCGTTTGCTCAAAACACTTTTGAGTTTACGTGATTTAGGCAACACTCTGATCGTGGTTGAACACGACGAAGAAACCATGATGGGTTCAGATTACATTGTGGATATTGGCCCAGGCGCTGGTGTTCATGGTGGTGAAATTGTAGCTTTTGGACCACCTAAAGAATTTATAAAAAGTAAGAAGTCTCTAACTGCCGAATACCTACGTGGTGAAAAGAAGATTGGTGTGCCAATCTCAAGACGCAAAGGTAATGGCAAGAGTATCAAGATTTTTGGTGCGAGGGAACATAACCTTAAAAATTTAGATGTAGTGATTCCACTTGGCAAACTTGTTTGTTTTACAGGTGCGTCTGGTTCAGGTAAGTCTACGCTCGTCCATAGAATCCTTCATGCTTATATTGCTAAAAAGCTGTACCGTGCGAAAAAATTACCGGGCAGACACACTAAAATCACAGGTGTTGAACATATCGATAAAGTTATCGAGATTGATCAAAGCCCGATTGGTCGTACACCTCGCTCAAACCCTGCGACTTACACAGGCATCTTTACAGAAATCCGTGATTTATTCACCAGAGCACCAGAATCCAGAAAGCGTGGCTACAAGGCAGGACGCTTTAGTTTCAATGTAAAAGGTGGACGCTGCGAAGCTTGTAAAGGTGACGGTACCGTAAAAGTAGAGATGTACTTTTTGCCAGATATTTATGTGCCTTGTGAAGTCTGTAATGGTGCTAGGTACAACAAAGAAACTTTGGAAGTTAAAATTAAAGGCAAATCTATTTCTGATGTACTGAACATGACTTCAGAAGAAGGTTTAGAATTCTTTGAAAATATTCCTAACATTGCTCGTAAGTTACAGCTTATGCAAGATGTAGGTCTAGATTATGTCAAGATTGGTCAGTCTTCACCAACGCTTTCTGGTGGTGAGGCGCAGCGTATTAAGTTAGCCTCTGAGCTAGGTAAGCGCTCAACAGGGCAGACTTTGTATATCCTGGATGAGCCTACAACAGGTTTGCACTTTGCAGACGTGCAGCGACTGCTTAAGGTGCTACATAGATTAGTTAAAGCTGGCAATACCTTAGTTGTTATTGAGCATAACCTTGATGTTGTTAAGACTGCCGATTGGGTCATCGACCTTGGTCCTGATGGTGGTGTGCATGGTGGGGAAATTGTCGCTGAGGGAACGCCAGAAGACATAGCTCGAGCCGAACGCTCGAGCACAGGTGACTTTCTGCGTGAAATCCCTGAAATTGCAGAACGTCTAGAAAGAGACAAAACGCTTAACGATTAGGCTATATCAAAACTCTCTAAGTACCAAGGCAAAATTATGTTTAACTATTTCCTGCGTTGCAATTTGCTAGATATGTCGTCCTGTAGAAGCTTAGTAGCGACTTCAAATAATGTTACCTAATGTTGCACAGGTACTTATTTTTCCAATTTGCCATACAAAAGTGAGTTTAAATAATAAGAACAGATGGCTTTGATGGTGTTTAACAGTGGGTGCGTCCCAGTAAAGGTTGAAAATGGTTTTAGCACAGATAGAAGTTTTTTTGCTTTTTAAAAAACTTCCAAGGTGCGTCCCTGTGAACTAGAATAATCTAATGATTAGCTTAGATATTTATTCAACCCTTGGCGGGACGCACCCTTTAACAGTTGATTTTTGCCATGATTTTGAGTTTTGAAATAGTGTCTAGGTTTACCTGTTTGACGAAATCCTTTTTCTTGTAGGGGGGCTTTGCGGATAACCATATTGGTTTTTTCCGTAAGTGCCTTCTTCAAGAAAAAGTCTATACTGCAAGGTCCAACTGAGATTCATTTTCCAAATGTCAGAGCCTGGCCTATCTAAATCATGTAAGCGTTGAACGGTAAGACAATGGCTTATATAGATGAATGGGCTTAGGCAAAGCATAAGCATTGCTGTAGTTTTGAGTTCTCCCATTTCTCCCATGGTACTTGGCAAAAGGGATACGCCAAACATGCCTACTATCATTGCTATGGCCATAAAAATAATAAAAGAGATAGTGTATGTCTTTCGGTTTATGCGACCTTTGGTTGAAAATAATTTATCCATTGTCTAACTCCAAAACTGTTTTAAAAATTGAGATCACTTACTTCAACACCACTCCATAGCTTTGTAAGGTATTTTGGTAGACCAATAAAAAGCTGTACAGCAAAAGCCATCATTGCTGCCGGAATTGTAGAGGCACCGTGTGTAAATATGAGCATGGTTGGGAGCATCATAAAGTCACCTTTGAGGTTGTGACAGCTTTTTTCGACCCATAAACTTGAAAAAATAGCATGTGTTATAAAGAAGGTTAGACGCATAGAAATACCTGTATAGCTGCCAATACTCAGACTCTTATCAATGGGTAAGACAAACAAGAAAATACCTAAAGACGCTAAAACAACAAAGTGAAGTTTAGGAAGGTTTTTAAATGCGAATTTTGAATAAGCTTCAATTTTGCCTGAAAACGATAAATCCTCAAATTTTACGTTGCTTTCAGTAGATCCAAAATCAGTATAGCCATAACCAGATTGCGTAAAGTTCTGCGTAGGACCATCACTTGCGCCGTAAGTACCTGAAGCATAAGCAGTTCTGACAGTTTGATCGAATCCTGTGTCATACATTTTTCTTTTGCTACTGTCATATAAAGTTTCATAAGCCTCATTCACTTTTTGAAACTGTTCTTCAGCTGTTGGATCATTTGGATTTAAATCTGGATGGTGTTTCTTAGCTAAACGCCGATAGGCTTGTTTGACCTCACTACGTGTGGCGTAATGGTCAATGCCTAATATAGTGTAATAATCAAAGCCCCCATACATATAGAGCTAGTCTAGAGACTAGTGATTTACAGAGGACTTATCTTTTGATTAAGCTGCGGTTAAATCATAGTGCTATTGGCCTAGTGGTTTACAAAATATACTTCATTTCTGAGACTGTCTTAAGTGATATAATTAAGTTGAAAAGGACTTAATGCTTTAAAATACCCATTTCGATAAATTCTTCCTAGAAGCTCTAAATAGTGACTTATTGTGTTTTTTTAATCTAAGGTTTTTGCATAGCTAAAAAGTTAAGGAGATCGTTTTGCTGAGATTGATTTAATTATGCGTTTTATCATTTTTCATGTAGTGGTGAGATATTGTTATTCAAACATATGTGAAATTCTGATGTTTCGCTAATATATCTTGCTTAAAGTGTAAACTTGGAGCTTTGCAGATAGTACAAGAATATCTTTTTAACGCACTAATAGAGAGTAGACAAGAGACTGAAGCAATGATTGGGTCAGACGATAGCACTGTTATTCAAAAAATAGATGAGCTAAATGCTGAAGCTTGGAAACTGCGAGACGAAGATGTTGCGTTAGCTCGAGCTAAGAACAATGAATCTCTGAACCTACTTCAAGGGTGTAGCTATCATCGAGGTATGATTCAAGCACTAACAACAAATGCATTTTTAGAACTTCGCGAAGCGAAACATAAAGAAGGTTTAGAACTTGCCTTGAAAGCGGAAAAACTCTCTAATGAGCAGGTTAGTGTAGAATTCCTACCCTCAATATATAATGCCGTTGCTAGAGGTTATGGTGGCTTAAGTGTCATGGGTTTAGCGTTTCAATACCTTTATAAACAGTTATATATTGCTGAGGAACTGTATAGTAGTCAAAATAAAGCCATAGAAAAAAGTACTTTAACGTACTACCTTGGAAGTTCAAAACAAGATATTGCTTTTGGATATATGCAAATGGATTCTGTTGAACAAGCTATATCAATGTTTAAAGAAGCTATAGAATTACTTAGTACGATTGATGATGAATGGCCAAGGGTACTAGCAACTAGAAATCTTGCTGAATGTTATTTAAAAAGCGGAGACTTTGAAGAGGCTGAATCTTTACTTCTAGAGTGTAAACGATTTGCAGAAGAAAGGTCTCATGATACTGCAATGCGTTTTACATATGACTCTTTAGCTAGACTATATGAACAAAAGGGTGATTTTCGGAAATCTTTGGAGTTCATTGAAAAAGGAAAGAAATCAATAAAATCGCAGGTACTTAATAACGCTAACTATACAGTATTTAGAGCGAGAATATTATTGAAGCTAAAGGAATATGTTGAAGTAGAAAAGCTTTTGAAGCAAGGTATTGCCTCTGGGGAATTTAGTTTACGTGATCTGAATAGCTGTTATAAACTTTTGGAGCAATGTTATTCAGAACTAGGCTTGTTTGAAAAATCGCGTGAAGTGCTCTTAAACTATGTTGCAACCAGTGAAAAGTTACAAAAAGAAGTTCGAAGAAGAAGTATTGAAAATAATTCTCAGGTACAAGATTTAGAAAAATTTAGAAAAGAAGTACAAGAAGCTAAATATAATAATGATGTACTTGAAGCAAAAGTAAATGAATTAGATGAATTACAAGCAAGGTATTATCAATTAAGTATAGTTGACCCATTAACAGACATACCCAATAGACGATATATTACAGAATACCTAGAAAATGCCTTCGCAAGTGCTAAACGCTATGGCCATGGATTAGGATTAGCCTTGATTGACTTAGACTACTTTAAGTCAGTTAATGATGATTTTTCGCATCAAGTTGGTGATGACGTTTTGAAAGCTGTTGCGGAGATTTTAGATAATCAGAGTAGGAAAAGTGATGCCATAGCTCGTTTTGGTGGCGAAGAGTTTATTTTGACCTTTAAAGAAAATTCGGTAGAGGACAGCGTTGCATTTTGCGAGCGTGTTCGTAAAGCAATCAAAGATTATGATTGGCAAACTATTGCTAAAGGTTTGAAGATTACGGCTAGTTTTGGTATTGCAAGTTTGGAAACTGTACCAGAAAGTAAGCGTTTTGAGGACTTGATATCCTATGCCGACAAAAAACTTTATGAATCAAAAGATAAAGGTCGTGACTGCATAAGTTACTAGATTATTTGAGGAAAATACCCTAGTGGAAACTCATCTAAAATGGTCTCATAATAACTTGTGAATCGCAACTTTAAAACACTTTCTTTAGCATTTTTTGCACTTATAACAAACATAGTTTTTGCCCTACCACCTTGTGAATACAAGGATGTTATCACGCCTTTACATCAACCTGATCATTGGGCTGTGAGTCTTTTAGATGTTGAATATAAACTTCCTGCTGACTATGTACCAACAAATTTAGTTGCTTTAACAGAAGCTGGCTTTAATGACGAGCGTTTTGTTAAACAAGAACTGATTGCTGACCTTAAACAAATGAATGAAGATGCACTAGCACTTGGACATGGCATCGATATCCAATCTGCATATCGCTCATATGCCTATCAGGATAGTGTTTTTAACTATTGGGTTGATAAAGAAGGTATGGACAATGCACTCTTAACGAGTGCCAGAGCTGGACACAGCGAGCATCAACTAGGAACTGTTTTGGATTTTCGCAGTGTAGATGGTCCTGCACCTTGGGATTTGGAAGATTGGGCTGAAACACCTGCAGGTAAGTGGATGAGTGAAAATGCTTGGGAATATGGCTTTGTTATGAGCTATCCAAAAGGTAAGCAGGAAGAAAGCTGTTATAGCTACGAACCTTGGCATTACCGTTATATAGGTAAAGAGTTTGCTGCTCAGTGGAAGACTATGAATGATGCGACGGGTATGACGCTTCGTGAGTGGTTGTGGACTCAAAAACCATAGGTGACTATGCGAGTTTCACTTACTTGATATAGCACTAGAGCGAGTAATGTGTTGTTTTGACGACAAAAAACTCATTATTTGACAGGTATTCTTAGATAAATATTCTGATTTTCTTATCTGGGAGGATTTATCATCAAACTTTTTCTTATTGTAATAATAACTATTGCTTGTACATTTACCTTTGCCCAAACAGATGTTGCAGTAGAAAAGCATCCTTTGGATGGGAAAATTGAGCTTATGCTTAATGATGAAGTTATCCAAACTTTAGAGTTCTCTGATGAGCCTTTAGTAAGTGACCTGCATGATGAAAGCTTGAGCGGAATTAGTTGGGAAGAAGGCTATTTACTGCTTAATCAAGAAGATTATGGTATTTGGGATTTCTCGCATATTTTAGCTGTTCGTGTACGTCAGTCTGCTGAAGATACTTATAGTTTTGATGCAACTGTTAGACATAGGGATGAAGGTTGGGATCATTATGCTGATTTATTTAGGATTGTGCCTGCTGTTCAAGATGAAGCTACTGCAGATGACGCTAAAGAAGATGCGACTAATAGTGTTGAGAATGGCGACAGAATTTTAGGACATCCGCATGATACTGAACAGCCGTTTACACGTTCACAATCTGGGGTTGTTGCAACTGGTGTGGTGTGCGTTGAAGCCAAGGATACGGTGCATGAGTGGGGCGGCTCGAGCCTCTGCCTAAACTTAAATAAACTAGACTTTGATAACGGTCCCGTCAACATAAGCTGGAAACTCTTAGACGAATAAAACGACACCTTAGTTATATTTGGGTACATTCGTAAAAAAGAGATAGCGTGTTTTTAAGCAAAGCGCAAAAACCGCCAAGGTGCAACCATAGGTTATATTTCTTGACTATGTATAAGCTATCCTCACATGCCAATCTGTGGTTGTGCCATTTACTTTTCGCTCTTATTTCTATAACTAAGCCATAACTAGCACAGTCTAAAGTAAATTAGAGTAAAAACATCGACACAAGCTTTATGTTGTGATGGTGTACACTCGTCATTCACCCTTTTAAAATCATCTGATAGTATTTTGAAGAAAGGGTTGTAAAACTAGCTTAACTGATTGGGATTTGTAGAGGTCAATAAGACATGCCATACTTTGTAGCCATAGACATAGATAGAACGCTTCTTTCAAAAGGCGAAATGGTTCCTGCCAATAAATACGCTATTGATGAAGCAAGAGAACATGGCGCAATTGTTGTCTTAGCAACTGCACGTAGTTACACAGGTGCTTTACCTATTCATCAAGCACTTGGGTTAGATACCCCAATGGTTGTGAGTAATGGCAGTATGGTCTGCTTAGCAGATGGCACAGTGATTCATCAAAAACCTATTGAACCGATTTTAGCTCAGGACACCTTTAACTTATATTCTAAAACAGACTATTTTTGGTCAGTACGTGTTGGGCAACTTGCTTACGTACATCCTAACTTTCCTTGTGAAACAGAACCTTTTAATGATAAACGGTATTACATACCAACCAGTTTAACTAAAGTAGAAAGCCATCTTTCAAATGGGGCAGATGTATTGTCGCTAACGCTGTTTGGGGATGCTAGTTTAGAAAACTTTTCTAAACAACACAACTGGCAGAATATGGGTTATAAACATTCCTTTTATACACCAGGTAGTTTTAATGGACGTTATTTAATGAGTGTAATATCTGATCAAGCGAATAAAGGTAGTGGTGTCGAATGGCTACGCCAGCATCTTGGTGCAAGTACCATGCCAACCTTACTTTTAGGTGATGCGTTGGATGATGTTTCGATGTTCCACTTAGGTACAAGCGTTGCACCTGCTGCGTCCGAACCAGAAGCTTTAGAAGCTGCGGATTGGGTCGGGCCAGATGCAAGCGAAGGTGTAGTTGCTGCTGCTATGGAACGTTATATTTTGCCTCAGATACAAGCAGCAACAGATTAGATCCTTAAAAGAATTAATACCTACAATATCTAATTATCTATTTGATTAGGTCTGCTAAACCGTCATATAAGTGAAGATGATTTTCACCGTCTTCACTAAGTTTAGAATGGAACTTCCTTTGTTGATATTGTTCTAAAACAAACTCAAGAAAACCAGTGAAGCTTGTTGCGATTTGGTAGTGGTTAAAATCATCAGGCCCAAAGTTAATAATTTGTCCAACAACACCGTTGCTATCAGGTGCAAAATCTATGGCAAGGTGTGAGGCATTTGATGTTGCAAATGGTAGCCAGCCAGCTTTGACATAAATATTGTCAATAGTACCTGAGGGGATACTTTTATAGTCTTCAGTACCAAAATCCTCAGCTACATCATGGTACTCAAAAAGGTCTTGCCAATCCCAATAGGTCCATAGAATCTGTTTTATAGTCAAAAATTTGTAACCACAGAAAAAGTTTAAGTATTGGTTAGAAAGTTGTTCATAATCTTGATTAAATGTGTCATCGAGGGTGAAAGGATATGACTTTTTTCTAGGTATGAAATAGTCAAACCATTTTTTTGATATATTTCCTTCATATTGAGCATGGTGATGAGTTTGCCTTTTAGGTGCTGGCTGATACTCACCATTATGTAAACGATAAATTGTTTTAAAATCTTCAGGTAGCTCAAAACCGATATAATGTTCTAAAGCTTTTAATTCGATATCCTTAACTGCGGGATTAAGGAACAAGACCTCATAGTGTGGTTCAAGAAGTTTGAGTATTTCTTTAAAGGTTTCAATTGCCGACATGCTTTATAGTATCATTTAAAGATGCTTGCAAAACTATTTCCAGCACCATCCCAATCACAACCTAAAAGGTCTGCAATCGTTGCGCCAACATCAGCAAAGCTTTCTCTTGTGCCTAAATCTTTAGCTTCACCATTTTTCTGATAAGCAAGCAATAAAGCATATTCTCTAGTATGGTCTGTACCATGCCAAGTTGGGTCATTGCCGTGATCACTTGTGAATATCACAATGTCATCGTTGCCGAGTGCAGCTAAAATATCAGGAAGTCTATCGTCGGTATCTTTTAACGCTTGTGCGTAGCCTTCAGGATTGCGCCTATGTCCATAGAGAGAATCGAACTCTACTAAATTTGTAAAGATAAGCCCATCTGGCTGCGTTTTCATAACTTCTATTGTCTTTTCAATTCCATCAATGTTGGATGTTGTTTTGATACTTTTTGTAATACCACTATCGTTGTAAATATCAGAAATCTTACCAATGCTTATGACTTCTTTACCAGCATCTTGCAGAGCGTTCAAAATAGTACGAGGTGGTGTTAGCGAATAGTCATGTCTAGCCGCACCTAAACGTTTAAATTTGCCAACTTCACCTTCAAAAGGTCTAGCGATGACCCTCGCTACTGTGTAGTCACTTGTCAGCATTTCTCTGGCAGCTTCGCACCATGCATAGAGTTCTTCTAGCGGAACTACATCCACATGTGCAGCAATTTGAAAGACACTATCAGCACTTGTATAGATGATTGGCTTCCCAGTTTCAAGATGCTCTTCACCAAGTTCTTCGATGATGACCGTGCCAGATGCAGCGTAATTACCCAAGTGACCTCTACCAGTCATAGCATCAAATTGAGTCATGATAGCTTTCGGGAAGGATGGATACGCTTGAGGAAATGTTTTAAAAGCAGGACTTAAATGTAAGCCTACAAGCTCCCAATGTCCTGTGGTGGTGTCCTTGCCTAAAGACACTTCTGCCATGCGCCCATAAGATGCTTGTGGTGTGTCAACAGGAGCAATAGAACTTACGCTTGAGATGTTACCAAGACCAAGTTTCTCGAAGTTTGGAAGTTTGATACCAGTTGCTTCAAGCGTATGGTCTAAGGTGTGTGAGCCTGTGTCATTTAATTCAGCAGTACCAAAGTCACCAGCATCTGGTAACGCGCCTACGCCAACGGAATCAAGAACAATCAAAGTTACAGTCATGCTATTAGTGTACTGCTTTTTAAAGGTGTTTTTAAGGTTTCGTCCTGTGGTTTAGGTTATTTCTTTGATAAACTAAGCTTCGATTATGACTAAGACAGAATCATGTTTATTAGCAGTTGCAAATAATGTAAAGGCTTTAGCACCAGAAGCCAAGCGTTTACTTTTGGCTGTGTCTGGTGGTGCAGATTCTGTAGCTTTGTTTAGAAGTTTATTAGATAGTAACTATGTATTTGAAGTAGCACATTTAGATCATGCGCTGCGTGAAACATCTATTCGAGATTTTGAGTATGTAAAACAGCTTTGTATAGAGCACGATGTTGCATTTCATAGTGAACGCATTGATGTGGCTGCAATAGCAGAAAAGAATAAATGGAATTTGGAAGATGCTGCACGGCGTTTGCGTTATAGCTTTTTGACAAAAGTGGCTAAGCAAATTGAGGCGGATGTTATTGCAACAGCCCACAATCAAGATGATCAAGCTGAAACTGTCATGATGCAGTTGTTGCGTGGCGCTGCTTTTTTGAAGGGTATGCCTGCGAGGCAGAAGCAAGTAATACGTCCTTTACTTAATTGTTCGAGAGCTGAGATTGAAAGTTATTTGGCTGGTTTAGGACAAGAGTATGTTACGGATGAAACGAATTTTGATACTAACTACCGTAGAGCGTGGTTGAGGCATGAAGTATTTGGAATGCTTGAGCAGTACTATCCATCTGTAAAAGAAAAACTTGTTCAATTAGCGGATATTCAAGCGGCACAGGCTAAACATTTTGATAATCATTTATTGGTAGATGAAGCTAGTATAGATATTGAAAGTTTGTTGAAGTTGGATGTGGCAGAACAACGGCATAGGATTGTGCAGATGGTGGCTCGAGCTAACCTCCAACCCTCTTTTGAACACATAGAATCAATCCGCCTCTCTCTAAAAACCAAAACCCCAAAACGCATTAGCCTAGCCAAAGAAAAACAAGCACGCCTAGCATATGGACAGTTAGATATTATAGAAAAAAAACGGAAAGCCAATCTTAAAAAATCTATACCAATTTCAGATTTGGGAAGTTTAGAAAAAGAACTCAAGATAGCTAATAGTCGATTAAACAGGTTTTGGACTGAAGTTGATAGTGCGTCACTTTTAGAGTTTCCGAATCTAGTATTACGAACCCGCTCCGCAGGGGATAGGGTACAGCTTGAAGTAGGCACGAAAAAACTGTCAGATATTTTCATAGATAAAAAGATTCTTAAAGAAGAACGAGACGAAGTTATTCTGATAGCTTCAGAAAAAGAAGTGCTGTGGGTCGAAGGTGTTTGTGTAGATAAGCGTGTTAGAAATACTGTTGTAGGATCGCTTGAAAATACTGACCATACCTTTATGCAACTTGCCTTAGAACAGGCACAACAAGCTGCAAAATTAGGTGAATTACCTGTAGGTGCTGTATTGGTTCACAATGGCGAAGTGATTGCAAAAGCACATAACCTGACAGAACAATTGCAAGACCCGAGTGCACATGCTGAAGTTCTAGTAATGCGAGAAGGCGCTAAACTATTGCAAGATTGGCGCTTAAGCGAAGCTACCCTTTACGTCACTTTAGAACCCTGCGTTATGTGCTTTGGTGCAATGTTACAGGCACATTTACCGAAGCTTGTTTTTGGCGCAAGTAATCACCTAGAAGGCGCACATGGTGGCGTTACAAACTTACAAGAACACGCTTGGAAACGACAGATAGAGGTTAAAGAAGGTATTTTGGCTAAAGAGGCTCAAAGCTTGCTTAAGGACTTTTTTAAGTCTCGACGCTAACTGATTAGGCTAAACTAGTTTTTAGTACAATCAAGCTCAAGTAGAGCTAGAGGGAAACAGGAGTAGATATGCTAACTTTTGCTGAAAAAATATATGAAGTTATTGAAGAAAAGAACACCAGAGTTTGTTTGGGCATCGACCCTCGTCCTGAATCTCACCCCTTAACAGCTGCAGAACGATTTGATGATGACCCCGCACAGATGGCAAAAGCGCTTCTTTTTTATTTTCAAGCGATTATCGAAGCCACGCACGATGTAGTTGCTTGCTATAAGTTGCAATCTGCATTTTTTGAAGTTTTGGGTATCCCAGGTATCATTGCTATGGCGCAGCTCATTGCAGATATTAAATCTCGTGAAATCCCTGTTATCTTAGATGCGAAACGTGGCGATATCGGTTCAACTGCTGAGGCCTATGCCAAAGCCTATTTAGCTGATGGTGTCTTTTCGGTTGATGCACTTACTGTAAACCCATATTTAGGTATCGATAGTATCGAGCCGTTTGTAAAACAAGCAGATTCAAAAAATAAAGGTATTTTTGTATTGGTTAAAACCTCTAATCCAGGTTCAGCAGATTTTCAAGATTTGAAATTGAGTTCAGGCGAATCATTATATGAACATGTTGCAGATTCGCTAGATGCACTTTCTCAAACTGTTGTAGATAGTAATGGTTACTCACCCATAGGTGTAGTTGTTGGTGCAACACATCCGCAAGAGCTTGTGAAGATGCGCTATGCACTTCCACACAGTATTTTCTTAGTACCTGGCTATGGCGCTCAAGGTGGCGGCGCTGGCGATGTAGCTGCTGCCTTCAAAAAAGGCAATGGCGCAATTGTAAACTCGAGTCGAGGTCTGACCTACCTTACCGATGGTGATGATTTTGCAACGCAGTCTAGATTAGCTGCTGAAAAAATGCGTGATGCAATCAACAGTGCAATCAGCTTTTAGCTACAAATATCTAGCGATTTTATAGTTCGCTAGAAAATCTTATTCAATAATTTCTTTAACTCGGCCAACTTCTCCAGTCTCAAGCTTAACCTTGATGCCATGAGGATGATTGGCTGATTTTGTTAGAATACGTTCTACAACGCCTTGCGTGAGTTGACCTGTGCGTTGATGTTGTTTCAGGACTATTTTTACTTCGGTACCAATGCTGATAGTGTTGCGGTTAGTTCCATTCATTAGCCTTTTATAGCACTATTTGTTCATGGCTGGAAGAATAATGTCATTTTTTAAAGCTAAATGTAGAAATCGAAAAATGATTGCTTCTAAAGATGTCTTTCACGGTGACATTCTGAATGTGGAATTTATTAGTTTGCTAAATAAACGTGTTAAACTTGCAGCTACTGAAAACGAATTACTACGTTAGTTAGGACTAATATGAAAACAATCACACTTGATGAACCGTTTAAGCTAAGTCTTGGTGAAAGTTCCTTACCATCAGAACTTGCAGCCAATGAAGCTTTGGTCAAAGTTCATAAAGTAGGTATTTGTGGTACGGATTTACATGCCTTTGCAGGTTTGCAAAACTTTTTTAGTTATCCTCGGATACTTGGTCATGAACTAGGTGTAGAGGTCTTAGAGGTAGGGGTTGAAGCTGCAAACTATGATATTTCAATTGGTGATTATGCGGCGGTGAACCCTTACTTTCATGATGGAGAGTGTAGCGCTTGTAGACAGGGTAAAACAAACTGTTGTACCCATATGAAAGTTATAGGTGTTCATGAAGATGGTGGTATGCGGGAGCGTTTTATCATACCTATGTCAAACCTCTATAAAGCTGATTTAAATCTAAGTCAACTGGCACAAGTTGAAATGTTGGCAGTTGGCGCTCACGCAGTTAGGCGCTCAAGACTAGAAGCTGGTGAAACTGTAATTGTGATTGGTGCTGGCCCAATTGGGCTAGGCACTGCTGCTTTTGCTAGGCTCAAGGCAAAGCGCATTTTTATGATTGACATTAGTCCTGAGCGTTTAGATTTTGTAGAAAAGCTTGGTTTAGCAGAAGTTATAGATGGCAAAGAAGATGTGGTTGCTATTTTAAAAGAAGAACTTAATGGCGATATGCCAACTACTGTTTTTGACGCAACTGGAAATGCTAAGTCGATGGTGAATGCTGTGAATTATATTTCTCATGGTGGACAGCTTGTTTTGGTAGGTCATACAAAGGGTGATTTAGTGTTTAATAACCCTGCAATTCATTCACGCGAACTTAGTATCCACTGTAGTCGCAATGCTACAGTGGAAGACTTTAAAACTGTTGTAGACGCACTAAAATCTGGTGAAATAGATGTCGAACAGTGGATAACCCACCGTGCAACACCTGAAGAATTGGTTGAAAATTTTGAAAGTTGGACTAAGCCTGAAACAGGTGTTGTTAAAGGTCTATTGGAGTTTGTATGAATCTATTTTCTTTAGAAGGTAAAACAGCGGTTGTTACAGGTGGTACTGGCGTTTTAGGTGGTGCGATTGCCAGAGGTTTAGCACAAGCTGGTGCAACTGTGGCCATACTTGGTCGGCGAGAAGCTAAGGCTCAGGAAGTGGCTGAGGCGCTGCAAAAAGAAGGGTTAAGGGCGATTGCTACCCCTGCGGATGTGCTGGATAGAGGGGCTTTGGAAGCGGCTCGAGCCGCCCTACTAGCTCAAACTGGTCAAATTGATATCCTCTTTAACGTAGCAGGAGGCAACATGCCAGATGCAACTGTGTTTGGCGACCTAAGCTTTTTTGACTTAGAGCAAGAAGCCTTAACAAATGTTATGAAATTAAATATGAACGGTACTGTGTTACCATCACAGGTCTTTGGTGAAACTATGGTTAAAGCAGGTACTGGCTCTATTGTCAATATTTCTTCGATGGCAGCACAAAAACCCTTAACCAGAGTTATTGGCTACGCTGCTGCTAAAGCAGCTATTGATAACTTTACAAAATGGTTAGCTGTAGACTTAGCACAAAAACATGGTGCAGGTTTAAGAGTGAATGCAATTGCGCCAGGGTTTTTTGTAGGTGAACAAAACCGTTCCTTTTTACTAAATGATGACAATACCTTAACACCAAGAGGGCAACAAATTATTGACCATACGCCGATGGCTCGATTCGGTGAATCAGAAGAACTTATAGGAACGTCTGTATGGTTAGCAAGTGACGCAAGTAAGTTCGTAACAGGAATTGTAGTGCCTGTTGATGGTGGATATTCTGCTTTTGGTGGTATATAATACAAACTACATATCAAGTTAACTTATATAATCACTTTTCTATACACTAAAGAATCAATTATTCAAATTGAGACGTTTCGCTAAGTGTAAATGTTCTGTGATAGCTGTAGTTATCCTGTATATGTTAGAGTTAAATACTAGAATAAGTATTTTAGTAGAATTGGAGAACAAATGTTAAGACGCAAACTATCGCCCCAAACGCTTGCTGTGCTTAAATATATGGTCGATAACCCCAAAAATGAGGTTTTTGGTCTAGAACTTATTGAAGCATTGGGACAGCCTGCAGGAACTATTTACCCAATCCTTATGCGTATCGAAGAAATTGGTTGGATTACTGGCGAATGGGAAAGTTATGAGCGTAAGGACAAAGGCCGTCGCCGTCGTAGATATTATCTTTTAACCAAAGAAGGTAAGACTGAAGGTAAGAAGTATTTACGCAATGGTATTAAAGAACTAAATAAACTAGGTTTGTTATCACCTCCGCCCGCAAAAGCGAAAAAGTAAATCTGTATACCTAGAAAATAAGGTTAACCAGCATATTTTGCTCAATAGTTTGAACATTGTTCTAGATGTTTTAGCAAAATATGCTGGTTGTTTTTTGTTTAAGAGCTGGACTTTGTACTGTAAAATGCGTAATACACGTATTACACATATAGCTGCACCTGAGAGAAAGTTAATCTTTTTGGTTGTTTGTAAAAGCCATTTGTTCAGAAACTAGAAAAAGCATGTCATTGCCAACTTTGTCCTTTTGTAGTTGTGCTTGTGCTTCTTCACTAAAAAAAGACGCATTTAAATCTTCCATAGTTTCATAATATGCTTCGGTAATAAAACGATATCGTGGTTTACCCATTTGTGTTTCTTGCGCTACATAAAAGTCTGTTTTGAGTACATGGGGCGCTGTAGCATTTTCAACCTGATGTTTACCCGTGCGCCATGCAATAAATTCTTGCTCATCCATATCCTCAGGTAAATTATATAAAACAGTGAGCTTGACCATTTTGACCTCCATGATTATGCTGTTAAATCTTTTTAGCTTAGGTATAAACTAAAGGCAGTATAACCTTTAAAGTTGACTTCACAGGGTTAGTGTCAGGGTTAGTGTCAGGGTAAGCGTCTCTGCTTTCTTGAAAAAATATAAAACTTCGGTTTACATCAACTTGTGATTGTGTCAGGATATATGATATTTAGGATTTATAAGGCTTAAAAAGACGTTAAACTTAGCAAGTGTCCAAACAAGCCCCTTCAACCTCAGACAAAACAATAATCAAGAGAATCTTTAGTCAAGATGGTTTTATTGCCATTGCGCCATTTATTTTTGTACTACTTTGGAGTACTGGTTTTATAGGTGCGAAGTACGGTTTGCCATATGCAGAACCCTTTACCTTCTTGTTTTTGCGGATGTGCATAACGGTAGTTGTCTTAAGCTTTATGATTATGGTGTTTAGACCACCACTGCCAAAAAATTGGGCGATGGCAGGTCATAGTGTAGTTGCTGGATTTTTGCTGCATGTTTGTTATCTGGGTGGGGTTTTTAGTGCAATGCGTTTTGGCATGTCAGCAGGTATTGCGGCTTTGATCGTAGGTTTGCAACCCATCCTAACAACGATATTTGCTCGAGCTATGCTTTCTGAAAAAGTGAATCTCTTGCAGTGGTTTGGCTTACTTCTGGGGTTTATAGGCGTAGCTTGTGTTGTTGGAGAATCAGCTTTAGCGCAATTTTTACAAGCGAGTGAAGGTGCGAGTTCAATCACAGGAAGCACTATAAATATAGCCGCTGCGATCTCAATTACAGTTGCATTGCTTGGTGGAGCCGTGGGAACCGTTTACCAAAAGAATTTTGGTCAAAAAACACCTTTGCTAAGTGGTACTTTAATGCAATATATAGGTTCCGCTACAGCATTCGGTATATTGGCATTTAGCTTTGAGAGTATGCAAATCGAATGGTCAGGTGAGTTTATGCTTGCCTTGCTTTGGTTGGTTGTGGCACTGTCGATTGGCGCAGTTTGTATATTGCTTTATCTTATTCGTATCAGCGATGCGAGCAAGGTAAGCAGTTTGATGTACTTAGTACCCCCTGCCACCGCTATAGAAGCCTACTTTTTGTTTGGCGAACGCATGGGTGCTCTTGCTATAGCAGGTCTGGTGATGGCGGCACTTGGTGTTTATTTGGTCATGCGAAAAGCTAGAGCAACTTAATTGTAGAGCAAGGTAATTATAGCTCAACCAGCTTACCAGCGTCGACAACAGTTTGACCATCTAAACTAATCGTGCAGTTACGTACTGGAATATCAAAATGCCCTTCGGTAAAGCGACCAGCAAATTCGTTAGCACCAGTAGAGAAGAGGAAGTTCCCAGCGTAGGCTCGAGCCTCTGTACCGTTAAAATCACGTTTGTCGTACATGCTTAATGCTTCATAACGAGCATTTGTATTCAGACCCCAACCAACATGCGAAGTTGCGTAGGCAAGTGGATCATTCCAAGCTGCCAGATAGCGGGTCATGAGTTCGTGGTCAGTGCCACTACCCTCAATGTTCGTAATATAGTCGTTTTCGATAGTGAGGGTAAGTTTTTCTTCTAAGTAACGCTTGAAAGTTAAGTTGATGTCGCCAACATCTAATACAAGTGTGCCGTTGACGCTCTTTGCTTGTGGAAAACTCACGATTAAGCCACCTGGCCAGTGAGCAAGTGTGCCTGGTTTATCTGTATAACCCCAAATACCTACAGCAGGTGCGTTTTCCATATTGATGCTGAGGTCAGTTCCAACAGCAGAGCTAACGTGCATGGTGCTGGATCTTCTTGCGATTTTTGAGGCAGCTAGTACTTGTGTCTTTAATTCAGGTGTGGGAATTAGACGCTCGAGCGCTTCTGGGTGCTCATTACTAATGTTCATTACTCTTGCACCACTCTTTAAAATGGTTGGAAGTTCGGGCGCATGCATTAAGCCCTCAAGGGTACAATCAATAATAACAGGAACATTGGTGAGTGCTGCCAGTACAGTTTTAGACTGTTGGATTGCTTGCGACGCACCTGTGGAGCGCACGGGTACTGGGCTACTTTGTGCAGGCGTTGGCAAAACAATATGGGCTGCTTTTGCACCTATGCTTAGTAAGGCTAGTTCCGCAAGATGTACATTTAGTTCTCTTGATTGTGTCTCTGATAATATGACTACCTCATCGCCAGCTACAACATTACATAATTCAAAAACGTGTTGAAATGCATCAATCCACTTTGCTTCAATTCGATCACTAAACATTACTTTCTCCCGATTACGTTTTGCTATTTATTAATTTTATTGTTTTTTTAAATGTCTAACTTGGTTGTTGAATTAAGACATACATTTTTTAAACGACAACTTAACTATCAAACTGTTGTTTGAGTTTGAAATGCTGTACTTTGCCTAAAGCATTTTTTGGTAATGTATCTACAAAATAATAGTTGCGAGGCAGTTTAAAACGAGCAAGTTTGTCTTTCATAAAGCTAGCCAAGGTTGCCTCATCAGCATCATTTGCTACAACAATTGCAACTGGACGTTCACCCCATGTTTCATCTCTCAAACCAATAATTGCACACTCTATAATTTCTGGGTGCTCATTTAGCACACGCTCAACTTCAGCAGCATAAATGTTTTCACCACCCGAAATAATCATGTTCTTTTTTCGATCTTTAATATAAAAATACCCTGCTTCATCCTGATGTCCTATGTCACCTGTGCGAAACCAACCGTCTACTAGAGTTGCAGCAGTTGCTTCTGGGTTGCGCCAATAACCTTGCATAACATGCGGTCCACGAATCAGGACTTCACCTTCGGTATGTGCAGGTAGGGTGTTGCCATCTATATCAACTATTTTTGCCTCGCTATGAATGCCAACTAATCCTGTTGATCCTATACGCCCAAAATCTGAATCGCTACGGTGATAGATAGCAATCGGGCATGTCTCAGTGCAGCCATACATTTCTATAACTGTGACGCCAACTGCTCGGAATTCATCGGATAGATGTGTTGGGATTAGCATAGAACCAACACAGAGAAGTCTTAAATTTGAGAAATCTGTTTTGTGCCATAGTGGGGAGTTGATGCAGGCTTGCTGCACGGCTGGCACAAAGCAAGTAACAGTTGGTGCCGGATGCGTAACCTCAGTTGCTGAAAGACCGTTTAAGGCTGTAGTGGGTTCAAAGCGTCTGTGCAATACGACTGATGCACCTGCATGGAGTGCTGGTGTTGTTTGGTTATTCAGACCACCTACATGAAAGAGAGGGAGACAGGTCATTATGACATCTTTGCTTGTAAAGTCATGCATGTGAATACTCTGAATAGCATTCCAGAAGTGTGCATTTTGCGAGAGCATAGCACCCTTTGGATGACCTGTTGTACCAGAAGTATAGACAAGTAATAGTGTATCTTCAAGCGTACCCGAAGAGTTTGGGATAGCTTCTGGAGCATTTGTAATTAAGTCAGTCCAGTTATGTCCTTTTTCTGGTGTGAAGTCAAAGCCTACCAATTGACAGTTTGGCATTTCATCATGCATATGATTTGCAAACTCTACAAACTCTGCTTCTAAAAGCAGAACACTACTTTCTGCGTTTGTAACAATATAACTAAGCTCTGGAATCGCTAGTCGCCAGTTGAGTGGATTGAGAATTGCGCCTATGCGAGCACAGGCAAAGAATACAATTAAGTATTCAGGAATATTCGTGGCTAGTAGCGAAACACGGTCGCCATGTTTTACACCAAGTGTAAGCGAGAGCATACGTGCAGCTTTTTCAATTCGCTCAGCCAGCTCAGCATAGGTGAGAGTTTGTCTTTCAAAGTAGACTGCTACTTTGTCAGGTGAATAGGTTGCGTTGCGGTCAATCCAGTTAGCTATATTCATGTCAGATGTTGATCTAAGAAGTAAGTTTATCCTGATTTTACACTATTTTGTTTGAGCCTATGCAAACGGGTGTGTCCCGCTAAAGGCTGAAGGAGTATCCAAGCTAGGCATTCGATGATTTCATTTCGCAGGGACGCATCTTGAAAGTTTTTTGAAAAGCAAAAAAACTTTTATTTGTGCAGAAACTATATTCAACCTTGGATAGGAGAGGTGGGTTGGCTTTGTCGGTAGCAAAAGCCAAATCGTCTTCGCCTGAAACCAATTTTGAGCTTGTTATGGGTTTTTCAATTCTTTAGAAACTATTTGTGGTAATTGCAAATACTTTATTGCAATAAATGAAGATTGAGAAGGTGGCGCTGTGTTGCTAAGTTGAGGGTCGTTGGTAAATAATAATTATCTAAACGTATATGTCGGGGAAAAAAGACCTATTTTCGTGGTTCTGACTATTTGAGTTACTTTTATAGTTCAGATATAGTTCACATTGTA
>CALHRJ010000393.1 GCA_938038395.1 uncultured Deinococcales bacterium
ACACAGTAAAGTCCTGTTTTTAAGAACGGTCCTAGCCTTCGGGGGCATGGGATACTGTAATTTTACTTTCAAAAGTGCTAAAATTTGGGTTGACTTGATTGTGAAATGTAGCACAAGTTCACATATAGGATTCTGCCTACACTGTACACACTATATATAGTACTTGTAGACAGTTTTTGTGTGTACTTAAAATTCAAAACACAGTTAGATCGAGTCGTTCTGAAACATTTTTAGTAGATATTTCGGTGCAATCTAGTGTCAGTAACTGCTAGGTACCGTTTAAAGCAAGACATAATTTTTAGTAAGTTTTGTAGTAAGAGAAAGGCGTGCACATAAACCATGTATAGTCACCTCCTCATGATGTTCCTTGCAGCAGGAACAATTGGTGCGTTAGCACTGCTCGTAGGCGCATTGCTGGGTCCTAAAAAAGGACACGATGTCAAACTTGAAGCATATGAATCAGGTAACCCAATCGAAAGTACAGCACGTGAGCGTTTCCCCGTGCACTTTTATTTGGTGGGTATGCTGTTTATCATTTTTGATATTGAAACAGCATTTTTCTACCCACTCGCTGTTAAGTTCAATGCAGCCCCGCAATTTCTCTTTGTACAAGCAATTATTTTTGTATTGATCCTAGCAGTAGGTTATGTCTATATCCTACGCAAAGGCGTATTGGATTGGAGATAGCTTATGGCGCTACTCGATTTATTTGAAAAAGATGTTCAGGAACTCGAAAACGAAGGTATCCTTTTTACTTCATTAGAAAAGCTTGTAGCTTGGGGGCGTTCAAACAGCCTTTGGCCAGCTACTTTTGGTCTAGCGTGCTGTGCGATTGAAATGATGCAATCAACCAATGCCCGTAACGACTTAGCTCGCTTTGGTTCAGAAGTGTTCCAAGCTAGCCCTCGCCAAGCAGATGTCATGATTGTAGCTGGGCGCTTATCTAAAAAGATGGCACCGATTACACGCCGTGTGTATGACCAAATGCCAGACCCAAAATGGGTCATAAGTATGGGTGCATGTGCATCATCTGGTGGCATGTTTAACAACTATGCAGTCGTGCAAAATGTTGACTCAGTGATTCCTGTAGACATTTTTGTACCTGGTTGTCCACCACGCCCTGAAGCACTGATTTACGCAGTGATGCAACTTCAGAAAAAAGTTCGTGGCGAAGCCTTTGACCAGCAAGGTGTTGAACTTCCTATGGTTCAAGCGTGGAAGGGTTAAGGGGCAATGACTTCAATTATTGACGCTCTGACTACTGAATTAGGCGGTCTTATTACCGATACTAAAGAAGAAAACGGTATGAAGAATATTGTTGTTGAGGCTAGCAGTGCAGTTGAGGCAGTCACAAAAGCAAAAGCAGCAGGCTTTGATATGCTCTCTGATGTTTTTGGTGTAGATTATCTCACCTATCCGCAGCATAAAGGCAAGCGTTTTTCAGTTTGCTACAACCTATATAGTACCGAAGCCAATGAGCGCATTTTTATTTGGGTTTATTTAGATGATGGCGAAACGTTAAAAACAATCACGCACTTGTGGCGTGGTGCAAACTTCATGGAACGCGAAACCTACGATATGTATGGTGTTGAGTTTGAAGGACACCCTGACTTACGTAAACTTATTACGCCAGAAGATTTAGATGGTCATCCGTTGCGTAAAGACTTCCCAATTGGCGAAAGCCCAACATTGTTCAATGATGGTCGCTTCCTTGACCCTGCGAGTTTCCGTGCAGGTATGACAGGTCAAAGCGATAGACTTTCTAAACCATCTATGGGACGCCGATCTAGTAAAAATACAGGGGGTGTTAACTGATGCCAGCCATTGAATTAACGGATAAGAGTAAGTCTGGGCAAGAGTTTGAAACTAAGCTCATGCGCCTTAACGTAGGACCGCAGCACCCAAGTACACACGGTGTTTTGCGTCTTGTTGTGGACATGGATGGCGAGCGTGTAAAGCGTATCAAGCCACAAATTGGCTATCTCCATACTGGCTTTGAAAAGACCATGGAAAATCGCACTTACCAACAGTGCATAACCTACTCTAACCGCATGGACTACTTACATGGCTTTGGTCATGACATGGCTTATGTGCTTTCTGTTGAGAAGCTTATTGGTGCAGAAGTGCCAACACGTGCTCAACAAATTAGGGTCATCCTGACTGAGTTAAACCGTTTGGCAAGCCACTTAGTATTTTTCGGAACAGGCATCTTAGACATGGGTGCGCTTACACTTCTTTTCTATACGTTTAGAGAACGCGAAACGATCTTGGATATCTTCGAGATGGTTTGCGGTGTGCGTATGAACTACGGCTACTTCCGTGTTGGTGGTTTAAGTCGTGATGTTCCTGAAGGTTTTGAAGAAAAAGTACGTGAATTCATCAATGAATTCCCTCGTATGATGGAACAGTACGCAACCATGTTTGCAAAGAACGATATTTTTACTAGTCGTACCAAAGACATGGGTGTTATTAGTCGTGAGCAAGCACTTGATTATGCGCTGACTGGACCAAGCTTAAGAGCATCTGGTGTGATCTTAGATTTCAGAAAGTCACAACCCTATAGTGGTTACGAAAATTATGACTTTGATGTTCCAACCTCTACTAAAGGTGACGCTTATACCCGCTTTATGATGCGTTTTGAAGAAATGACTGAAACGCTAAAAATTATCGAGCAAGCGCTAGATCAACTTGAAGGCGGTCCAGTTAAAGATCCAAACAGACAGATTTCTTTGCCACCACGTAGCGAGCTTGAAAACTCAATGGAAGCAGTTATCTTCCACTTTAAATTAGTTACAGAAGGCTTCCATCCGCCAAAAGGTAACATCTATGTGCCTACTGAAAGTGCAAGAGGCGAACTTGGTTACTTTATCGTCTCTGACGGTGGTTCTATGCCTTACCGTGTAAAGGTTCGTGTACCGAGCCTTATTAACTTACAGAGTCTTGAACCAGCATCGATTGATGGTTTGTTTGCTGACTTAGTTGTAAATATT
>CALHRJ010000394.1 GCA_938038395.1 uncultured Deinococcales bacterium
TCTGACTGGTGCAATCTCAGGTATTGCCTTAACAAGTCTGTCGCTCATCTTGATGCTTCTATTGGTTCGCAATGGTATGGCAGTGTCTCAAACCGTTTTACTTGGCATTGGCATCTGGGCAATCACTATGGTTCTGGGTTCGCAGCTTATCTCCTAAAACAAATCGTTTCTTCTGCACTGAACCTGCACACAATCTCCACTGAAACTGCAATCGTAGCGTTTATCTTTGAAACAAGAACATCAAGTATTCAGAAAAGGCAAACGGATATAACTCAAGACTAATTTATAACGCTCGAGCTCCCTAAATGTTACGCCAATATAACGCTTCAATTTGTACCCTAGATTTATCTAATAGATTTAAGAAATCACTAAGGAGAAAAGAAGTTGAGACCCCCCTAAAAATTCTTAACTATCCAACAAAAAAATGAAAACATTCAATGTACACGCAAACACCCTCAAGCAATTCGCACCCCTACTATTTATCATCTCAATAGTCTTCTTTAATATTGGTTCTGCACTTGCAACCCAACTATTTTCAACCCTCGGTGTGATGGGTACAGTACATATTCAGTTTGTTGTCTCAGCTATTATCCTACTTGCATTTACTCGCCCAAATCTAAAAAATATCAAAGCAAGAACAGCCATTAACCTTGTGCTTTACGGTCTCACACTTTGTAGCATTGAAGTCTTCTTCTTCCAAGCCATTGCTCGTTTACCAATCGCAATTGTTGTCAGTATTTGCTTTTGTGGGCCACTTTTTCTAACACTCGTACAATCAAAATCCGCTAAAGACTTCATGTGGCTTGCTTTAGCCTCTGTCGGCTTAGTACTGTTACTACCGATTAACGACTTTGCAGCAAGCGCAGACTTACTCGGCTACCTCTTTGCATTTACCGCTGCTGCTAGCATTGCAATTTACATTGTCCTAAGCAAAAAGCTTTGCAATCAATTACCTGGCTTACAAGGGTTAGCACTCGGCATGGCAATAAGTGCAGTTGCGACACTTCCTTTTGCACTTGCTACCTATCAGTTAGCTACCTTAAAGCTTGACATCATTTCAATCGCACTTTTTGTAACCCTGCTTGGCATCATCGTGCCGTACGTGCTTGAGTATATTGCTATGGCTAAACTTGAGACTAAAACGATTGGCATACTTTCTAGCAGCGAACCAATCATTGCTGCAGTTATTGGATTGCTTA
Source organism: uncultured Deinococcales bacterium (assembly GCA_938038395.1). GTDB lineage: Bacteria > Deinococcota > Deinococci > Deinococcales > Trueperaceae > CALGZD01. Next base: position 1,200 of record CALHRJ010000394.1, read on the forward strand.
TTCTTGGTGAATTTGTACAGATACAAGAAATACTTGCCTTTGGTTTAATCACTTTAGCGTCAATAGGTTCTATAAACTCAGACAAGCTAGATCAAGCAAGACCAGCACAAATCAAACAAAAAATTACCCATCCAACACTAGGAAACACGTTAGCTGCCAGCAATCCTTTATAGTCTAAATTGCGTCCCAAACAGTAAAAACCACCAATATTGATTACTCGAAACGAGGCGTTATCTCAAAATATAACGCTGATATAACGGCCTCTTTTGTAAGCTAAGAACATAGAAAAGGCACTAACTTGAAGTTTTGCTGAACTATTCACAGAGCGGTACGCAAGACCGCTCTACCACTGTGATTGACAGCATTTGCTCTAAAAGCTTAGTGCCTATTCTTTTTTAAACATGTCCAATCCACATACCCAAAAAACTCTAAATCAAATGCTTCAGCAAAACAATTTCTAAGTTCAAGATTCTTCTGCAATTCTACTAAAATTCTTCTATAGCAAATCAAAGCCTTCTCGCATAACGCTGGTGTAACGCTTCACTTGTAAAACTATGCGTAGGAGGAAAATAAGTACCAATATTTCAAGCTAGCTTTTTCGGTATTTATTTTTAAATTTATGAAGGTGAGTAGAAAACAAAATCAAAGACTATTGAAGTTTAGACATGCGGTTGTGCTATGAAAGCTCAAACACTAACTGCACTTAACAACGTCCCACCTGCACTTTTGGTAATCATTTCGACTGTCTTATTTATTGCAGGTGGGGCGCTAACCACTACCTACTTAACTGATACACTAGGTGTTTTTGGAGCAGCAAATTTTTTACTCCTAATTTCAGCACCTTTTCTGATAGCATTTTCACGTCCTGATATTCGCAAGCTAAAGCCGAAAAATATAGTTTATCTACTTATTTTTGGAATCTGCCTCTACGGTATTGACGTCTTCTTTTTTGCAGCGCTCGAGCGCTTACAACTAGGTGTGGTTGTAACGATTGGTTTTTGCGGTCCACTCTTACTATCACTTCTTGGTTCAAAGTCTGCCAAAGACATTATCTGGTTCACTGCTGCAGTTTTAGGACTCTGCTTAATCACCCCATTTACAGATTTCCAAGAAAGCTACAGCTACCTTGGCTACCTTTTTGCACTTGCATACGCAGCTTGCCTTGTTGCATACATATTCCTAACCAAACATCTCTGTAAAGACTTATCTGGACTTCAAGGTTTATCTTTAGGCATTGCAATTGCTGCTATCCTTACTTTGCCAATCAGCTTACCTAGAACAATTGCTAATATTGGCGACCCCAAACTTATCTTGATTGGGCTTGCCATAGGACTTATTGGTTTAGTCATCCCTTATGCGATGGATTACATCGCTATGAACAAATTGAAGGTTAAGACGATTGGCATTCTTTCTAGTAGTGAGCCACTGATTGGTGGCGTGATTGGTTTGTTGCTTTTGGGTGAGGGTATTACTTGGCTACAGTTGATTGCATTTGAGCTTATTGCGCTGGCTTCGTTGGGCTCGAGCTTGGATGATGCTGAAGCTAGCGAGGACTTACAAGATATAGACTCAGATGTTGCAGTTGGATAAATATACAGAAAGTCCAAAGGAATGTGCAATAGAGTCAAGTTCATCAAGTTGAGTGAATAAATAAAGCAAAAGGAAATCAGGCAAAAAGAGTTTAATGGCAAGAGAACTTAGCTGTTGCCAGTCAGGCCAGCTATCATGATTATTTTGGGATGCATGAAGCTGAGCAGCAAGGATGAAAGCTAGAAAAGAGAATAAGAACCAACGATAAACACCAATACGAGTAGATTGACCAAAACAATGAAGACCGAATCTATGTTTCATCGTTTTGAAAAAAGCCTCAATAGACCAACGACGTTTACCCCAGCGTTTAATCATTTTGCCTGATAGTTCTTCAGTAGAAATAACATAACGCCATTGTCCTTGCCTACCTTTGATGCCTTTGAGTCTGAAGCGTATCGCCCAAACAGGGAAGCTTAAATTACTAGGTTGAACCTGTTCAGTGCCACGAATATCACAAAGGTGTCTACCATCATCAAGTGTACGATTTGAATGCATACTGACAACCGCAATGTAACCCAATGATTTGATACCTTCTAGAAAAGGCTTGCCATCATAAGCACCGTCTGCAAGGACGATAATGCGATGTCGCTTCTTAAGAATATCAGGTAGTTGTTTAATCATTTTAAGTGCAAGTTTTGATGCTGATGGACTTCCTGCACCTTGCCATAATCGCATATTCCAAGGTATCCGATGTTTGCCAATTACGAGATAGACCATCACTAGATGTACCCCATAAACGCTATTTAAGGTGTGCATATAATCTTCAAGCTCTGGAAACTCTCCAACCTTCTTGATGCTTGTTAAGTCCACTATAATCTTCAGATGTGGTCGCCCTCGTCCTTTGACTCCCAACAACGTTTCCATCTGATGTCGTCTTATGTTTGCCCATAGCTCTTTTGTAGGCCATTGATACTGGTTTAAATAACGACTTAAACTACTTGCTGATTTACCCTTACTTTTTCTTAAACGTATATTCCCTGTCGCTTCTAAAAATAAGCCAACCATACTCTCAAAACTTGCTTTTTGATTGACTGTTGGCATTTGTTCTTTGAGTTCGTATACTAAGTTCTGCGCTGGGTTTAATTTTTGCATTCCCTTTTTTAAGGGCTAATCCAGCGCTTTTTCAAGTCCTTATGCATTTGAATGCATAACTGCAACATCTGAGCTATCTTTTTTTACACAAAAGTCGTGGCATGAAAGCACTTTCAAGTACTGCATCTATTATCAAAGATTTTACAGGAGCTGCAGTTCATGACTGTCTTCCTGCTTATTTCAAATTTGATAACTGCCGTCATCTTCTTTGTGGTGCGCACTTACTTAGAGAACTTCGTGCACGGATTGAAGCTGGTTCGAAATGGGCTAAATCTATGTTCAACTTTTTAATCAAACGCTACAATGACTACAAAGAAGGAAATACCCTTACAGAAGCCCTCAAACAAAAATACCTTAAACGTTATAAAACTATTCTGCGACAGGCAGCTAAACAAGAACCTCAACCTGTTCAAGGTCCTACAGGTCGTCCAAAGAAATCTAAAGGTCGTTGTCTTTATGACCGACTAAAAAAACATCAAAATGGTGTATTAGCTTTCGCTTTTGAAGAAAATATTCCTTTTACTAATAATCAGGCTGAACGTGATATCCGTCCAGCTAAAGTTAAACAGAAAATTTCTGGCTTATTCCGTACTCGTAAAGGTGCTGATTATTATGTTCGTATTCAAGCAATTATTTCTACACTTCGTAAACAGTCTTTGAATGTCTTTAACGAATTACATAAAACTTTTGACCAGTCTAGAATTCTTACCTTCTAGATCTACTAGGTAAGTACGCTAAAAGAGGGAAGAAGGTTCTTAGTTCAAAATCGAGAGCTTCCCAGCTAACTTCAAATGAACTACGAACTGCTACGTCGCTAATTTCTAAATCTAACCTGCTTTGGGTATCGCTTAGGCGCTCTACCATTGCGCCAAGGCGCATGCGTTGGCGAGATTTTAGGCGTTTGGCGGCTATCTCTACGGCTAAGGGTAAGTGTTGTAGTAGCACAGCTATTTGATTGGCAGCATCTAGTTCTTTTTCTACACGGTCATTGCCTAAGATGTGTTTGAGCAC
>CALHRJ010000395.1 GCA_938038395.1 uncultured Deinococcales bacterium
AGTGCTTGTTAAGCACCGTAAAGAAGTGACGCAGGTTCAACTAAATTTGTTAGGAAGTCATGATACGCCAAGAGCCTATACCATTTTGGGTGAAGACTACGCTGCGCTTAAGATGTCTTACCTCTTTTTGTTTAGTTACATCGGTGCGCCGTGTGTGTACTATGGTGATGAGCTTGGTTTAAAGGCAAAGCATGATCCTGAAAATAGGCAATCAATGCCTTGGAGTATTCCAAGTACTTGGGATACCGATTTACGAACATATATTCAGAAGTTGATTAGGCTTCGAAAGGAAAATGTTTGTTTACAGCTTGGGGAGTATGTGACTTTGTCCGCGAGTGATGGGGTTTATGTTTTTGCTCGGGTTACTGAGGATTCTTGTGTGGTTGGAGTTTTGAATAGTGGACATGAGGCTGTTGGGGGGCTCGAGCTAGAAAACACGCATAACATTACAGGAACTTTTATTGATGCGTTAGACACAGGCGGAAAGCTAAATCTGAAGTCTAATCATATAGAATTGGACACCATCGCACCAAGAACAGGCTATTTATTTAGACAGATTAGTTAAACAGCGTAGTTAAAGACTGAAGTCGTTTAAGCTGTGTTTTCAAAATGAATTCCGTAAGGTTTAGCAGACGAGATGTTTTTGTCGATATGCCGTTGACTTGGTAAAGGGTTCGTTCACTAAATGTAAGCTTTCATCGTAATTTTTCATCTTTAAAGCGTAAACTACATTGAACACCTTTTAGATTGTGACTTAATCATGTTTCAACTTATAATTCTTCTTCTTGTTTTAGCCTTTCTAGCAGGCTTTATAGCCTTTTTAGGTGACCGCCTTGGTAGTTATATTGGCAAAAAACGTCTAAGTCTTTTTGGCTGGCGTCCTAAGCAAACAGGACGTTTTATTGGTGTACTAGCAGGAATTCTAATCATGTTTAGCACACTGGGTATTGTCTCGCTTATAGATAGAGACCTAACCAGAACGATTATCCAAGCAGATGCTATCCGTGATCAAAACCAGCAATTAAGGGCTGAGCAAACATTGCTACAAGAAGAAATTGAACAAAGCCAAGTACAAGTTGCCGAAGCGCAGCAAAATTACACGCTTGCTTTAACTGAGCGAGACAATGCTTTAGCCCAACGCGATACCCTAGTGAGTGAAGCTAAGGTAGTTGATGAGGAATTAACAGCTCTAAAAATACAAAGTATTCAGGCGGATACTCAGCTCGACCTAATTCTGAGTAAATTAACCCGTGCAGAAACAGATTTAGAAGCCGCGAATCGTGAGAAAGAATTAGTGCTTGTTTTACGAAACAATGCTGTTGTGCAACGAGATAATGCATTTAATGCAGCAGATGAAGCGCAAAGCAAATTACAACAAGCAAGAGACGAACTTACAAGCTCACGAACAGAATTAGCAAACCTAGAAGAAGAGTTAGCCAATGCACAATCAAGTCTTGAAGCAGCTAAGATTGGCGTTAATCAGGCGTATATAGAAGCGAACCGTTATTCACAAGAAGTCACTAAGCTGAAACTTCAGATTAGTGATAAATTGTTGGAAAACCAACAAATTCTTTTTAGAGCAAATTTGTTGCGTGGGCAAGCAGATGCATTGCAAACGCAAAAAGAGTTACTAGAGCAAGAAAAGAATGCTTTGGAAGCTAGTAATGAAGAATTACAGCTTACGCTAGATGATCTCTTTATGCGTGAATTAGTTTTACAGAGTGAAGTAACTGAGTTGCAACAACGTTTAAGTTCTTCTGCGGAAGAAGTTCAAGCAAGCCGTGCTCAGCTTGAAGAAATTAGCCAGCGTGCTTTTAGTTATGCCAAGGGTGAGACTATCTACAATGTGCTTATTGATGCTACGACAACAGAAGAAGCTTTTGAGCAACTTTCAAATTTAGTTAAAGATGCTAAAGTGGTTGCTAATAACCGTGGGGTAACTACGCTAAATATATCTTCTGAAAAGGTAGATAGTGTTATAGAAGATGTACTTAAAACATCAGAACCAGATGTTGTAACGCTGTTAGCGCCAGACTATGCAGTATTTGGTGAAGCAGTGAATGCAGAAGTAAGTATAGATGAGAATAGTATTGTTGCTGAAGCGGGTAAACTAATAGCTACAAGACAATTAAGTGTTGAAGCAAATAGTAGCATTGAGATGCTGACAGATGAGCTATCACTATTAGCAGAAGATGCAAATAAGCGTTTACAGAATTTAGGAATGCTTAGTAAACTCACACCTATGCAACAAGATGTTTCGAGCTTTGTCGAAACTCTCACAGACCATCAAGGATCTATAGTGGTTGGCTTAGTAACAACGGAAGCTATTTACAAAGCAAGTGCAAGTGGTTTAGAGCTGCTAATCTTAAGATAAGATGATAGAGATAAGACTACTTAGAGATATTGAAGAGATTGCTTTTTGCGAAGACATTCAAAAAGTAGCTTGGGGTATGGATGATGCAGAAGTCGTTCCTGCACCTCAAATGAATGCGCTCTATTATTCGGGTGGAATATTGGCTGGTGCTTTTGATGGTCAACGGATCATCGGTTTTATAGTGGGCTTTCTTGCCAGACATGACGATGCGAATCCAAATCCTAATGCACGTGCTGAAAATGAGGAAGTTGGCATTCATTCACACATGATGGCAGTTATACCAGAGTACCAAGGTCAAGGCATTGGTAGAAAACTAAAATGGTTCCAGCGAAACTGGTGTATGGCCCAAGGCTATAAATGGGTGAGTTGGACCTTTGATCCAATGCAGGCTAAAAATGCACGATTGAATTTAGAGCATTTTGGGGCAGTCGCGAGTCACTATAAAGTCAATGTTTACGGTGAGATGCGTGATGATTTAAATAGAGGTATGCAAAGTGATAGGTTGCTTGCTTGGTGGGATTTATATAGTCCAGATGTTCAGCATATATCAGAAGGCAATACACACTCTAATATAGCTGTAGATGACATACCCTATG
>CALHRJ010000396.1 GCA_938038395.1 uncultured Deinococcales bacterium
CCTGAATTTCATGATAGATTTCACGACGTGCTTCTGGATCTACAATACCAACACCTTTAGAAAGTAAGTCATCGACAACTGGGTTGCTATAGCTGTTGAAGTTGTTACCAGCACCTGTACCAAGGATGTATGCGGAATCTGGTTCTGGGTTACGTCCGTAAGTCCAGTTAAAGAGAGATGCTTCAACTTCGCCAGTTTTCAAACCTTCACGAATAGTTGAAAGTGGTGCTTCTGCAAGTTGCATGTCCACACCAATATCTTTAAACAAGAATTGGGCAAGCTCAGCAATAGGACGGCGTGCTTGGTCACCTGTGATTGTTGTACATGTGAAAGAAAGTTTGACACCATCTTTTGCACGGATACCATCATCACCTTTGACATAGCCTGCTTCTTCAAGCATTGCATTTGCTGCTTCTGGATCAAAAGCATACTGCTTAACATCTGTTTTGTGATAATAAGCATTGGCTGGTGTTAGGTGTGAGTGTGCAACTTCTGCAGTACCATTCCATAGGTCGTCGATGATGCGCTGACGATCAAGTGCATGAAGCATAGCTTGGCGTACAACTTTGTCGCTGAGTGCAGGAATAGTATTGTTTAGGATAATGTGCTTTACAGAACGTGAAAGTGTTCTTTCAACACGGTATGCAGGATCACCTTCGAAGCTTAAACTATCTTCTACAAGAAGTGGCCATACGCTTGAATCTGCGTCACCCGTAAGCATCGCAATATAGCGAACACTTGGCTCTGGAACAACTTCCATACGCAAGAAGTCTACATTTGGACGACCTCTAAAGTGATCATCAAATGCTTCTAGTTCAGTGAACTCAGCTGCGCGCCATTCTTTAAGCTTAAATGCACCAGTACCAATTGGCATGGTTCTGAAAATATCTTCGCCAAGTTCAGCGTGCTGTGCAGCATTAACAATAGGTGTTCTAGGACCAGTTACTAAGAATGAAGCATTTACGCTTTCCATGTTTACAACTACAGTGTAGTCATCAGGCGTGTCGATGCTTGCGACATTCTGGAAGTCTTGAACTAGTGTAGATGCGTTATCAACGTCACGATAGTAATCGTAGGTGTATTTAACATCTGCTGAAGTTAGTTCAGAGCCGTCGTGGAACATGACGCCTTTACGGAGGTTAAATGTATAGGTAAGACCGTCTTCAGCTACTTCATAAGACTCAGCTAAGATTGGAACGAGTTCATTCGCAGCATTAATCTGAACCAATGGATCCATGATGTTGTAAATCACAACAGCTTGAACAGTTGGACCAGCATCGTTTGGACTTAAGCCAGCAATTTCTTGGTGACCTAACCAAACCATAGTACCGCCATCTTGCGCTTCTGCCATGAATGGTAACTGTGTTGCCATGTATGCTGCAGCACCTGAAGCCAAACCAAACTTAATAAACTGTCTACGGTTGAGTGGCTTATTCACTAGCTTGCTGAATGTTTCTTTTGCCATTATCGTAACCTCCCGAGTGGATTATGACTCATTAAAATTATGGTGAGAATGAGTCACGGGGTTGTGGATAGATAACGTAAGGTTATTTACGTTGTAATAGTCTAACACATGAAACTTGTTTGGATAGCAATAGCACTACATTTTGCGCCCCTGATTCATAATGCCATGATCTGTTAAAACTTTTAGGTTGAGTAAGTAGTTTGAGTAATCTGATAGTAATTTGAGTAACTAACTGACTACATCTTTTCCTATTAATATTTTTGAACTCAGTTTAGTTGGCAATTTTTAGTACTATAAATGCTAAATTGGCTAAGCATTCTTAGTTAGGCATTCTTAGTAATGATATAATCCTGTTATAAGTAATCAGGTTTAGAAATAAGATATGGTTTTGATTGAAGGGCTGGTAAATCTATCTAAGACTTAAGAGTGGTTTAGTTTATAGCAGATTAGTGTGTAGTAAAAGGAGTACAAAATGGTTCGTTCTATAATGTCAGTGGTTGCAGGTTTCTTGCTCTGGACGGTGTTGTGGCTTGGTACCAATTCTTTAATTACAGTCATTACACCAGGTTCTTTTAACGAGGATGGTTCAACAGATAGTGCTTTAATCCTTGCTGTGATTTTGGCATTGAGTGTCGTTTTCTCGTTAGTATCTGGTTATGTAACGGCTTTGATAAAACGTAGTTTTTCAAATGTACCTGTTTGGGGTTTAGGCATTTTATTGTTAGCTGTAGGCATGTTCGTACAGATAAGTTTTTGGGCAATGTTTCCGCTTTGGTATAGCATTTGTTTTTTACTCTTTTTAGTTCCTGCAACTTTGCTGGGTGCAAGTTTTAGAAAGAATTGAGTCTATAATTTAAGTGGACTTATGATAACTTTTCTGAGTTTTACATTTACTCTAATGAAACGAGGCTATTCCTTAATGATATAATCCTACTATGGAGGACTCATTTTCAGTAGCTGTTGCCATACTATTTTTGGTATTTATAACGTTTCTTGCACTTCATGGCATTATTGATGTTGAAGAAAATAAAAAGAAAAAGAAAACTCAGAAAAAAGTAAAAGTCGTAAATAAAGCGCTAACAAAACTCGAGAGTGATTTAGAGAAACTACTTGCAGATAAATCAAAACCTGTAACCAAGTTATCAAGGAAAACCTTAAAGGATTTACGAGAAAGAGCTAACAAGTTAAATAGTGATCAAGCTTTAAATATTGGTCAGTTTGAAACTTTGTCAAAGATACTGGGTAAATTGTCTGGATTGAAAAATAAGATTGAAAAACATAGTAAGTAAACTATTGTTTAGCAATCAAGATGCTATACTCAGCTATGATTGACAAATTATTTGTAAATGGCACATTCCTTGCTATGCAAGGTTCTGAAAAAACGGAGCAGTTTCCTGAAGCTTTACTTTTACGTGGCGATAAAGTTTTGGCGCTTGGTAGCGAAGCAGAATTACGACCTCAGATGGCACCACAGCATGAAGTGATTGATGTTGCGGGTGCTTGCATTATGCCTGCATTTCATGACGCACATGTTCATTTGACACGACATGGCTTTGAATTATCGGTACTTAGACTTGATGAGATCGAAAGTTTAGAAGATGCACTTGTTGCTGTAAAAGAAAGAGCATCTGAACTACCTAAAGGTGCTTGGTTATTAGGTTCGGGTTTCTCTACTGAGCGTTTTGGTGTGACTACGCTGTATGCATCTGATTTAGATAAGGTGGCGCCAGATCACAAAGTCTATTTACAATCGCAAGACCACCACAGTGCGTGGGCAAATAGTAGTGCTTTTGAATTTGCCAATGTACATGCCAGTACGCCTGATCCAGAGAACGGGGTTATTGAACGAAATGATTCTGGTGCGCCATCAGGCTTACTGTTAGAACATGCTCAAAAGGTAGTGGCACAACATATTCCTGAGTATAGCCAAACTGAAATTATAGAAGCGCTTGATGCTGCTGCAACGCACTTTGCCAGTTTAGGAGTGGCTAGTGTTCATAGCATGGCTGCGGAACCTGTGGAGTATTTGCGTACGCAATGGTTACGTGCTTCGCAAAAAGATTATGGTTTGCGAGTTTGGTCTTGCGTAGCGCAGGAAGATGCTGAAAGTGCGATTGGAGCAGGCTTAGCGACAGGACAAGGTGGCGATAGGTTTCAGGTTGGAGGTGCTAAATTTTTTGCTGATGGTGCATTAGGAAGTTTAACAGCTTGGATGCTTGACCCCTATGATCAAACAACTGAAACTGGCATGGCGGTTCATGGACCTGAGTTGATGGCGGAGCGTTTTCCTATGGTGATTGAAGCTGGACTTGTGCCAGTTACGCATGCGATTGGTGACGGAGCTTGTCGTGCGGTTATTGATGCTTTAGAGGCGACTAAATCTTTGTGGCAAGCTAAAAATATGCGTCCCAGGCTCGAGCATGCTCAACATCTTCACCCTGATGATTTAGAGCGAGTAGCGAAGCTTGGCATTATTGCATCTATGCAACCTATACATCTATATTTTGATGTAAAGCGCATTAATAATATGCTGGCAAGTCGCCTTGATCATGCGTATTGTTTTAGGACACTGTTGGACAAGGGTGCAGTCTTGGCATTTGGTTCGGACACACCTGTGGCTACGCCTGATGTAATAAAGAGTTTACAAGTTGCTACGACACATGTTGGCGCACATGGTGAAGCATTAAATCCAAAAGAAGTCATCACTGCCTATGAGGCTTTATATGCTTATACAGTGGGTGCTGCTTTTGCCAATGGTCGAGCCGCGTATTCTGGAAAGTTGCAATATGGCTATGACGCAGATTTAGTGATGTTGTCGCATAACCCGTTGGATACTTTAGAGGGCTTGCAGGTTAAAGCTACTATGTTGGCAGGGGAGTGGACGTTTGAGAGTTAGGGCTAATCTCGATTTTCATTGGTTAGGTGATTGAGTAGTTCTTTCGCTACATCAATACCTACAAGTTCCCCACTTGCACACCATATATTAGGCACACTTAAATCATTTTGCACAATGCCTATTTCTACAACATCGGCAACTTCATATTCATGTAGTCTTGGAAGTTCTCGGGTCGATGTTGTGGCATTTAAGTTGTAAAGCATTTCAGCAGCACCGAGTAGTAACACACCTTCAGAACAAGCAACAATCGTTTTTAAGCTTGATTGTTCAAGGCGTTTAAAGTACTCCAGCATGACTTTGTCACGCATGGCGTAGTCATCCACCAAGCCGCCAGGAATGATAAGGGTGTGGCATTCAGGCGCACTCATAAAGCCCCAATCAGGGGTTATGACGACGCCATTTTTGGTATGGACTGAGTTTCTAGATTTGGCTAGTAGGTGGCAGTTTATGTTGCTATCTTCAGTTAAGTTTTGCTTGATGTAGTTATAGATTGTGATGAGCTCGAGCTCATCAACAAGATGATAAAGCAGTATGCCAATGTTGTGCTCAACTTGAGTTGTTGTGTTCATATCAGATGCATCAGTCATATATGCCTTAATAATACCTTAAATACTGTAGTGAATGTTGTGCCAAATGTTGTGTTATGATTTTCTCGTGGAAGTAAGATTCAAAAAAACAGGACAATCAATTAAGCGCGCAGCAACAAAGCGCCAAGCCGATTTACATCAACGACTAGAGGAAGCTCAAGTTGGCTTATCTGACTTTATTGTTAAGCCTAATCGTATTCGTGAGTATCTTGTTCACCGTATGCGAGATGAATTAGGTACAGACCCATTTGCAATGGAAGAAGATATTGTTGAAGAGCATTTTAAAGTGAATGGTCTGCTCAAGCAGATTGTTAGTCTAGAAGATGAGCTATACAGGCTAGCAATGTTAGACAACCATATTGACGATGCTGATATTTTTGAACTCAGTGTCGATGAGCTTATCCGCTATGGTTTTGATATCGAGGGCAGTCACTAGAGGGACGGTATTAGAAAAATAGCATGTCTGATTTTAAGGAAAATGTCTTTAAATTCATTAAAGAGATTCCAGAAGGCAAAGTGGCGACCTATGGTCAAATTGCTATGTTGGCTGGGTCGCATCGTGCTGCACGGCAAGTTGGCATGTTACTTAATGGCTCGTCAAAGGATGACCCGAATGATGAGATTCCTTGGCAGCGTGTTATCAATGCGCAAGGTGGCATTTCGACACACAAAATTGGCTCTGGCGAGTTGCAACGTGCGCTTTTGGAAGAAGAAGGCATCGTGTTTAATGCTGAGGGATTAATTGATTTACGAAAGTTCCAGTGGCAGCCAGAGCAAGTTACGGCTCAAGGTTCTTTGGATTTTTAAAGTATAGATACTAAATAGCATTAATGCTGCATTATTTTTATGTAACCACTTAATGAACTCATACTTATAAGCTAAGCCCTATAGACTGCTACACTCACTGTATATGGTGGGGTATAGAGTTTTTACATTATTTTTAACAATTTCTTTTTTAAGCCTTTTTGGGTTTTTAGGGCAGCAAACGTTCGCACAAACAGACGTTAATCAGACAAATATTGCAAACACGATCGTTGGCGAAAACGGCTTGATTGCGGTTGTACCTTTGGATGGTGGGGAACCCCCAGCAGATAATGGCATTATTGCTGTTGTACCAAGCGTGGTCATAGGAACAGCGCAGAATCAAGCGAATACAGATACAACTCAACCCGAAGCTAATGGTTTGATTGCAGTTGTGCCTAGTCAAGTTTCTGAAGCTGAATTAGCACAAGCGCAGTCTGCACTTTTGGTAGCAGAACCTATAGAGCAACTAGCTAATTTACCTGTAGCTCCGATTGCTGTGGAATTAAGTGCGGAACTAACTGCAGCACCAACTCAGAATATTGAGGCTGAAGTATCTCAAGTTGCTATAGGTATTGTGCCTGAAGCAGTTATAGATACGAGTATTACTGAGTTTCCTCTGATAGTTAATCAAGTTAATTCTGTTGAAGAAAATACTGCAACGAATGAAATTGGACTTGCTACTTTTGAAGAAGTGTCTAAGGTAGAACAAGTTGTTGAAGTCACAGAAGAAGTTGATCAAGTAGCAGCTAATGTAGACCTACCTACTGAAGTAGTTTCTAATGTGACTGAATATGTTCAAGATGCTATAGAGAATACTGTTACAGAAAGTAGCGTTCCTGAAGCTACAGTTGTTGAAACTGCTATAAATGAAAATACTATTGTAGAGTCTGCATCTATCGAAGCAGAGTCTTTAGATACAACTATTAATTTAGAATTACAAAATGTTATGAATTCAGCGATTGCGCTTTATCAAGAAACTAGTGTCGAAAATGCAGTAGAAAATATAGTAGAAAGTTTGCCTCAGACATCAGAAGTTGAGATTGTAGCTAGTGCTTTGCAGCCAGTGAAGGTTGAAGTTTTAGATAAAGTTTCTGGTGCTGACGATAATGTAGTGTTTGACGTTAAGGCTTTGCCTGTTGGGTATATTGGGCAGCTTACTAGTGAGTATGTGGTTAGGGATATAGCTCGAGCCCAAACGATTGACTACGGGTATTCGTTTACTGGGGAAAGTGGCTTTATTAAGGGACTGCTGGAGGCTCGAGCCTCCGAAACAGTCGAAGCCACTGTAGCTATAACTACACCTCAAGAACCAATCCAACCAATAGCTCAAGAAGAAATTCAAGAAGAAGTAGTTGAAGAAGTACTGACCGAAAGAGTACCTGAAGTAGAAATACCTGAAACTTCAGAAGTGGAAACTGTAGACGAACCAATAGAAAGCCTACTCATAAATCTAACAGAACTTGCCAAAGGCACGATGTTCGCAGGCAACCTAAATCTAAACCAATCTATAAATGCAGTGCTAGCTAGCGATATTAATGAAGCTGTCTACCATACCTATCAAATTAATGTTCCTGAAGGTCAAGAAGCACTAACAATTATGGTTAACGGACAAGAAGGCGATGTTGATTTAGCAATTAAAGCTGGCAGTGAAATCGTTAATTATAACGATGTGGATTTTATCGATAATTCAGGTAGTACGGTAGCGAGCTATAGTTATCAGTCTCCACCTTCTGGACCGATTTTTATTGATGTGATGAATTATTCTGCTGAACCAGTTGCCTACGTGTTAACGACAAGTGATGTGTATTCGAATAACGCCAGTACAGAAACTACAAGTCGAGCCTTTGCACCTTCTCAGGTTGATGAAGTCTTGGAAACAGGTCACTTTTTTGATTTAAATTTGAATTCCATATTGAGTCGAGGCATCGCTTCCAAAGAACCAAGTGCAAGCATGGTTTACCACAGCTACGAACTAGCGCTACCAGTAGGATTGAGCAATGTTCAAGTCTTACTTGATGGTCAGGGACATGATGTTGATATGGCAGTAAGTTTGGGAAAGCCAATTACTCGTTTAGACACTGTTGACTTTTTTGATAACAGTGAACAAGCTGGAGCACTCTATGACCTCGGGGAAGAATTCAAGTTAGTTGAAGAAACTATCCTATATATAGATGTACTGAATTATCTGCAAGAATCTGCTCATTACGAATTGCAAGTCGTTGCTGATGAATCAAATGCAATTGAAGTGACAACTAACACCGAAATCGATAATATTCGAGCTTATGCACCTAAAATAGATACAGAATCTATTTCACATTTGACAGGGGATGTTACTAAGTTAAATGTTGGACAACGCTACGAAGGCACGATTGCTAATTACTTGCAAGTAGATCAAGAAGATAGAGGCGTAGCTGCTAGCCAGAGCTTTTTGTTACGTGTGGCAGAAGGTACAGAACGCTTTGTAGTGACTTTATCTGCAAACGAAGATTTAGATATAGCAGTTAAGCACGCTAGCCCGATTGAAAGTTATGCACTGAAAAAGCAAGGCGGCGATTGGGATTACTTGGATATGCGTCCAACTACGGATAGTCGAATCGAAGTAAAGGCACCAGAAGCTGGCTTTTGGTACATAGATGTAATTCAAGCTAACACTGGTCAGGGTGCTGCGCCGTATACACTTCAAGTGTTTTATCCTTAAAGTACTTTTTTTAGCTTCTTAAATTGAATTCGGTATAAGCTAATTTTAGTCCCATTCAACATTTGGATATAAAGGATGAAGAAAGAATCGTGTTATAACAATAGTATTAGAAATGCAGGATATGTTTTGGAGTGCATTGGCTTTTACTATGGGTGTGTCCCAGTTAAGGTTGAAAATGGGGTTAGCACAAATAGAAGTTTTTTTGCTTTTTAAAAAACTTCCAAGGTGCGTCCCTATGAACTGGAATAATCTAATGATTCGCCTGGATATTTGTTCAACCTTTGGCGGGACGCACCCTTTTACTATTGATAATAATGAGGCATAGCTTATGATTCGTGTAGAAGGACTAACAAAGAATTTTGGAAAGTTTAAAGCAGTTGAAGACCTTAGCTTTGAAGTGAAATCGGGCGAAGTTTTCGGTTTACTAGGTCCGAACGGTGCAGGCAAAACAACGACCTTGCGGATGCTCGCAACTTTACTCATACCAACGACAGGCACTGCGACAATTGCAGGATTTGACATTGCTAAAGATTCTGAACAGTTACGTCGTAACATTGGGGTAGTAAATGGTGGCATGGGACTGTATGACCGCCAGACAGGTACTGAGATTTTAACCTACTTTGGTAAACTCTATAGTATGTCAAAACAAGACATCAAAAAACGGATTGCTGTGCTGGATGAATTACTTCAGCTTGGTGATACGCTTTATAGGCGTGCTGGAGATTTTTCTACAGGCATGAAGCAGAAGATTGTTATAGCCAGAGCAGTCCTTCATGATCCACCCGTTATCTTTTTTGATGAAGCAACATCTGGACTAGACGTGATGGCAAGACGTGCAGTACTAGATTTCGTAACCAAATACCCAACCGAGGGGAGAGCAGTAATTTACTCAACCCATGTCATGAGCGAAGTGGATGAACTCTGCCACCGTGCTGCTATTATTTATCAAGGAAAGATGATAGCGGTTGATACTATTGATGGATTAAGACAACAGACCAATGCACCAAGTTTGGAACAAGCTTTCTTCAAGTTAGTAGAACGCTCACAGGCTGATACTGATTCAAGAACTGAGGTACTAGTATGAGCAGTTTAAGACCGAGACTAATAGGCTTAGTTGCACAGCAGCAAATCATCTCAGTAGTGCGAGATAGACGCACACTCTTTTCTGCAATTGTATTACCCTTTTTGATTTTGCCACTGATGATGTTAGGTCTACCGCTTTTAATGGGTGGGCTTTTTGAGCGTGAAGCTGAAACAGTAAGTGCGATTGCTGTAGTTGGTAAAGCGAATATGCCTGCTGAACTTATAGTACTGATAGAAGCTAATAAAGTAGTACTTACAGAAGTTGAAGACCCTTATGCGCTTGTCGAGGCAGGTGACTACTTAGCAGCTTTGGAAATACCCGCAGGATTTAGTGACCTACTAAGTCAAGAGGGTGAAGGACCTAGTTTAAAACTCTATAGTAAACCAACGAGTATGCGCTCTGATCTTATATCAGGAAAGTTGCAACAGGCTATTAATAGCTATGAACAAGAGATTGTAGCTGAAAGATTGGCAGCGGCTGGACTTGATCGAGATGTTTTAAAACCCCTCAAGATAGAACGTATAGACGCTAGTTCTGAAGCTGAAAAAAATTCTGGTATGCTTGCGTGGCTCATTCCCTTCTTTATGATTATGTGGACGTATACAGGGGGGCAAATGGCAGCGATTGATGCTACTGCTGGCGAAAAAGAGCGTGGCACTTTAGAAGCCTTGCTTGTATCTCCAGTTAGAAGAAGTGAAGCTGTTGTGGGTAAGTTTTTAGCTACGCTGACCTTTGGCTTAAGCTCTGCCATCATGGCTATTCTTGGCTATTTTGTGGGTGGTGCAATCATGAGTGGTGTGTTGATAAGGCGCATGGGTGATGATGCAGTTGAGATAGTTTCTATGATGAGTGGTTCACTGAGTTTAAACTGGCAAACTGCTTTGATGTTGATTCTTACCAGCTTACTTATTGCTGGTTTTATAGCTGCAATTTTGTTGAGTATAGCTATGTTTGCTAGGAACTATAAACAAGCGCAAAGCTATATTGCACCGTTAACCTTTTTGATTATAATTCCTGCTATGGCTCTGCAATTTGCTGAGTTCTTTACTTTTGGTAATGCGATTTATGCAGTGCCGATTTTGAATGCGCTGTTGCTGATTGATGCAATTATTAAAGGCAATGCTACAGTAATTGCGACTATCATTACTTGGGTATCTCTAATTATCTTTACTGGCCTACTGCTGATGTTTGCACATTCAAACTTTAAGCGTGAGACTGTGTTGTTTAGAACATAGAGATTGTTTAGAGGATACAGACTTGTAAAAAGATAGTAATTTGTTTAGAACATACTGAGGTGATTTTGTTTTCACTATAGTTCATTTTGCCTCACTCTAACGTTTTCTGAGTCCGAACAAGAACAGGCTGTAGAGAAGCTGAAATAAGAAGGTTCTGAAGCCAATTATCGTGATAGGTAGATTTATTGAGTTGATGGATAGGCGAGCTGAAAGATTTGTACTGAGCAGTACGAGAACAAAAGGGTAAAAAGTTCTGAGCAAGTGCCCAAGCACGGATAGAGAGTTCTGCTGAGTCAAGATGACCGTGAAAATAACGCATCATAAAAAGGTAGCGGTCCATTTTTTGCATCAACCTATCAAGCATGTTGCTTGTACGAAGACACTTGGGATGGTCATAAGCAATAGCATATTCGTGAGCTCTACTACAGACTTTAGTAATAGCATCAAAACAACGGTCAGTCATGGCTTTACGATGATAGCCAGTCCATAATTGTAGGATGGAAAGCTTATCGATAAAAGCTTCATAGCTAGTTTGCTGGTAGGCATTCCAGAGGTAATCAGCAATGGTGTCAAAGCAATCAAGCTTCTTAGCTACATTACGTATGTTGATGTAAGCATGTAGAAAGCAACGAATAATCACAGTGGTTATAAAGAGATTCTGCCAGACTTTGACCGTACTTTTAAAGCCATCTGTATTGACTGTTTTAGGTTCATAACTGAGTTCTAGCGTTTGTGCTTCATCTTTAAACACACCATAAGCATCTTTAAGACTTGCTTCATCTGCTTTTAAACAGATAGATGCTCCGAAAAAACATTCTTTACCAACGGTGGTAGCAACATAGGCAGTTTGACCATTCCAGCGTGTGTGTTTTTCATCTGCTGATATATCCTCAGGTAAGTTTTCAGCATCTTGTATTGTTGTGCCAACAATACTGAATCTGCCTATCTGTTGGCTCTGTCGATACCAGTAAGATACATCTTTTCCAAAACCATACACTAAGCCATCAAAAGGCACTTCGTATTTAAAATGGAAGTACAAGGCCTTTTCAACATCCTTGCTATAGCCTGTCATATAAGGCATTACAAAGCTTGGTACCACTTGATACGGTGCTTTCTCACCCTTGAGTTTGATACGTCTTATTGGTACTTCAGGCATCTTTTTTGACTGTTCACAATAGCCAATACACTTATAACCTAATCCCATCTGACTTGGAAATAGTTCAGGATATTTGGCTTGACATAAGTCTAGATACTTTCGGAACTCTTTTGGATCTTCATGTATCTCTTTATATTGAGCCTCATCTATTGGTATACAGATGCGTTTGCTCTTTCGACTTTTTGCTTGCTTTTCTTTTTGATTTAGTCTAACTTTAGCTTGAGGCGTTTCTTTTTCCACAAATCTAGAACGCCTCTTTTTTATCCCTTTTTCATAGGGACTCAGATTCTGTTAGAGTCAGAAATATTCTAATAAGAACATTGTGTTAAGTTAGTTGGCTTTCAGATTGTAAAGGTATCTATCCTTCATTCTTAACCTTACTAACATCAGGCACCGCAGCAGCCACCTGTTTAATATCATCATCATTCGCATGCATATAGCGCCCAGTTGTTGAA
>CALHRJ010000397.1 GCA_938038395.1 uncultured Deinococcales bacterium
TTTTCAGATGTGCTCGAGCGCAAATTACCAAACGGCTGGACCTTTGGACTTTCTAACGAACGCTATACTTCAAGCGACGGTCAAGTCTTCGAAAACATTGGTATTCCACCAAACGAAGTTATTGCCATGAATGCAGAAGCCTTTGAAGCGGGTACAGATACCATTCTTGAAAGAGCTATAGAGATACTACAAAACCGCTAGATATTCAACGAAGTTATAGTTTATTGCCCATCAAATCGATGGGCATTTTTTTGGTATTTTGGTTCTTCGCTACAGATACAGTGCCTACTTAGTCATATACTAAAAGCCTATGAGCCTTGAAACACCAAAGTACGAACTACTTGAAAAAGATGCAAAGTTTGAAATTCGGCGCTATGCACAATACATTACTGCTAGCGTCACACTAAACGAGCTTGAGTTCGAACAAGCAAGTAATCAGGGATTTAGGCTCATCGCAGATTATATTTTCGGAAACAATACAAAGCGTAATGAAATTGCGATGACGGCACCAGTAATTCAAAAGCAAATACCACAACCGCAATCAGAAAAGATTGCGATGACTGCACCTGTAAACTTTACCAAAACAGATGCAAATAGTTATCAAATCTCTTTTGTTATGCCAAGTGAGTATACGCTTGAAACCTTACCTGAACCAAATAATATAAAGGTAGTACTTGGCACTGTGCCCCCAGCAACTTTAGCCGTCATTATGTTTTCAGGTATGACCAATGAAAAACGGGTTGCAGAAAAAACCTCAGAACTCAAAGCGTGGATTGTAGCGAAAGAACTTACGACGAGTGGAGAGCCTTCTCTAGCGAGATACAGTCCACCCTATGTACCGAGAATGTTGCGAAAAAATGAGATTTCTATTGAGCTTGTAGATTATTCCTAAAGCCCAGAATACTTAACTCTTCTTCACATATTTTAGGTCCACTTATAAAGTCAACTAACCCTATCTATGTCTAAAGGCATAGATAATTCCACACCTTAGTGGTGTATGAATTAACACCCTAGTTGCGTGTAGAGTTCAGGTTATTTCCCTAAGCTATAAAGTGTATTAAAAACCACTTATACCTAAAGGAGATTGACGAATGAAAACACCAAAAACATCCAATAATTTCATAACCACAAAAGCACTAATTGTGGGTGTGCTATTTGCATTGAGCACCCTACTACTTTCAAGCTGTGCCAGTGCTAATTCTAAAACCACTACTGACAACGGTATCTGGATAATGGAAGACTACGGTCAGCTATTTGAAATCAATAATGAATCCACAATAACGATGTATCAAATTACACCCACACACTGTGACAAACAAGGCACTGGTAGATTAACGCAGGACCAAAATGGCTACAATCTTTTAGATGGTAGTCCCTTACTTGTAGGTGCAACACATGATGAACGAACATTTCTCGATACTATGGGCTACCGTGTTTCAGTAAAGCGACTAAGTACATTGCCTGAGTTTTGCCAAACTGAATCAAGCGACAGACAGTCGCCTATAACCAATTTCGAAGCCTACTGGCAAATCTACAATCAGCACTATGCTTTTTTTGATTTACACAATGTAGATTGGCAAAGTCAGTACAATAGCTACCGTCCACAAGTCACTGAAAACACAACAGAAACTGAGCTATTTAGAATACTAAGTGATATGACTCAGCCACTTAGAGATGGTCATATTAGTATAAGCGCAAAAATCGACCAAAAAGAACACATCTATTCTCCAAACCCTGTACCAAATTGGAATAGAGATGAACTGGTTGACACTATTATTGGAAACTTAATTAGCCCTCCAGAGCTTATAGCAGCAGAGTCTTTTGCAATTGCTGAATTAAATGAAAACACAGCTTATGTCAATAGTATAAAGATGTCTGGATTTAGTGACACTACAAACACTATGGATATACGTGAGGACTTTGCAACATTCAACAGACTAGATACGCAAGCTGCTCACAAAGCTATGCAAAGTATCATGCAAAAGATTAATGATTCTAAATACGACAATCTTGTTCTAGACCTTCGACTAAATGGTGGTGGTACAGATAACAATTCTGCGGTACTCGCCAGTTATTTTTTAGACAAAGAACGTGTTGTCTACACAAAAAGCATTTGGTTCAAGGACCGCTTTTCAGAGGGGCAAGCAATCTCGATTAGCCCAAATGATGACACTCGCTTTACAAAAGCAATCATGCTACTCATCTCCGAAGAAACTGCCAGTGCTGCAGAATTCTTTGTACTGATGATGCGTGACCTTCCAAACGTAACCATAATTGGGGAAAATTCAGCAGGTGAATTAAGCGATATTTTCTTTAGAACTTTACCCAACGGATGGGAAACAGGTTTATCCAATCAACGTCATGTATCTACAGATGGTTTCAATTTTGAAGGTGCTGGCATTGTACCCGATGTCTATGTAGCCATGACTGCCGAAGACATCAACGCTGGTAAAGACAAAGTACTGGAAAAAGCATTAGAACTTCTACAAAAACAATAGCTAATAACTACACATTAAGGAGAACAACACAATGAATATTATAAAAACCAAAACAATACAACTACTATCACTAAGTCTACTAACCATAGTTCTATTATCTGCTTGCGCAGGTACCAGCACTATAGAAATCACAATACCAGAGTCCAACACCTTACAAACCTACACAATTAGTGGGTCAACCAATCATTCCAACAGGATTAAAGTAGATAACATTTTAGAGCTTGAGATTAATGGTGTTTTTGTCAAACGCTTTATTAGCAATAATAATTTACAAATCCCAGCCTTTAGCTTTAGGGCTTATCCTGGTGACACCATTACTATTCGTGGCAAAAACATCCATTCTTTAACAGGGTGTAGCATTGGCGAAATTTATCTACTCAACGAATATAACGCCTACAACTTATCTCAAGAAGTAGACGAATCAATTTGTTTTGATGGCGAAGTTTTTTATGAAGAGATTTTTGAATTACCACACTACTAGTCGGATTTTCGATTGGAGAGATATTATGGATAGACCTAATCATCAACAGTTTATAACCGCTTTAAGTATATTTATTGTGTTGGGAATAGTGCTAAGCTCGAGCCTTGCCCAGAGCACCAACACAATCGCTATTCAACCGACAACTATCGACCCCGAACAATTCCATCTTGAGCAGTACCAAGAACAATACGGTCCTGGTTTCCCAGATTACTGTATTGCATCACAATACAAAAATCGTCCAGAATGCATCAGTTATTTCGGAGATATACAAATTGGCAGACCCATCCCTGTTGAATCAGACCCCTGTTATCTCACTGGAGGCTATGAACCTGGTTGTATTCCAGAATATCAATACCCATGCTTGCCTGGAGATCCTTCACCTAGTTGCCTACCCGTAGTGCCACCAGATAATTGCAATGCAGGAATTGCCGAAACAATTTTGTGTTCTCCACAACCTCCTGTAGGATATCTGCCACCCACTCACGGGCCATTTCCTATAGAACCTCCAACGCTAGTCCCTTGTTTACCCGTGCCAGATGGCTGTGTTCCCTTAACTGTTCCACCTGCACTGAATTATACAGACTTCAGGCTCGAGCCACCCCCCTTAGCTCCAAATTGTCAAACTGGTTATTCACCCCACTGCTTACCCATAGCTCCTACTAAACTGTTTCATCACAGCTATGCTACTGCACCCACCATACCAACTTACCGTGTTGGCGAAACTTTCAAATATCGAGTAGACAGCCCCTATCTTGGCTACTTATATGTTTTTGTGGTCGAACCTGACAATACCACTCAGCTTATATATCCAAATCAAGTCACTGATAATTTGTACGTAAATCCTGGTAAGCCAATAACCTTCCCACGTGATAGCAACAACTACACCTTAACTGTGGCAAAACCGTATGGTTTGCACAAACTATTGTTAGTTGTCTTACCTCAAGCCCTACCAAAAGAACACTTTGAATCTATTCAATCAGAGTATGAATTACAAGAAGTTTTATTTCAACTTGGGATTGATGAGAGTATTCACCACGGCTATGCAGAAAGTGCATTTGAAGTAGTACGCTAAAAACTCAAATTCTAGATATCAATCTCATCAAGCAACAATGAGATTGATATCTTACAAAAACAGTTAGCTGTTACAACACTCTATAACTATGAATTTTGTGCCTCATAAAAAGCACGAACCTTAGCCATGATTTCCATCGTTTCAACATTCTCTGGTAGATTCAACATCTCCTGAACAGCTTCTTGACTACGCCTTGCAACAGGCCAAGCATCAACAGGAATCGATGCAAATCGAACCGTCAACATAGCTGCCAAAACAGAGGCATCTTGCAATTCTCGCACGCTAACTTTATCTAAAGTATCGTAACGTGTATGCCCATAACCACGCCCACCTGTACCTTTTGGCACACTCTCCAATCCACCTGTCGGTACACCTTTTAGTAAGAAAGGATAGTGGTCCGAAAAAGCATTAACACTCTGGTCAGTTTTAAAATCAAAAGTCATACCATCTTGCCAAGACTTTACTAAAGCTTCCATATCTGGCCATTCATTCAGCACAACACCTTTGTTCTTTACAGAACCTGCACCATCCATATTAAAGTAGAATTTCAGATTATCTAAATTCCCCTCATGCACATCTGCATGAAAGCGAGAACCTACCAAACCAATTTCTTCTACACCCCACAGAGCAAAACGCAATGTATATGGAAATGACCCAACATGTGTCTTGAGCAAACGCGCTGCTTCCATAACGGATACAGTGCCTGATGCAGGATCTTGAGCACCTTGAGAAATATCATGACCATCGTAGTGACTCCCAAGCATGATGACCTGTTCAGGATAGGCGGAACCTGTTATATCGCCAATAACATTCCATGATGTTTTTGGCTCACTTGTATCCGTAGTCTTAAGTTTAAGTGTCACCTTGCCATGTTTTTTAACAAGTCTTCTTAAAAAGCTACCATCTTCATAGGAAACTGAAATAGCTGGAATATGCCCAAGCTCATTACTTAAGCCAATGCCACCTGTTGCAGGGCCATATGCAGGGTAATGATTCATAAAAATAAAGGCACTTGCACCATTCAAAACTGAGCGTCCGTATTTTTCACCACGGTGAACCCAACGCTTAGACCCTGCTGGAAAGGTTTCACTACTTGCCATCACAATCGTGTTTTTCATAGCCTCAGCATTATCTTCAAAGGTTGAGACTGCGCCTTCACCAGCATCAAACAGCTCCGCTGTAATATCTGTCGCTGGACTGTGTGGCAAACTTATGCAATCAAGCGTCTTTTGAATAGGGTGAGTAATTTCCAGTTTAGCTGTACCTCGTATCCAGCTCAGATATTCAAAAGCTTCAAGGTGGACATTTTCAAGACCGTAGTCTGTTAGCTTTTTAGCTATGAAATCAGCAGCCAGTTTTTCGCCTTCGGTACCACCAAAACGAGAACCAAAGTCATCACAAAGAACTTTCAGGTTATCCATCGCTTCAAATGAACTATAGCCATCACCGTTTAGTTTTTGGTCAATATCGAGAAAACTATCATCACGCCTTATATCACTCATAGTGCAGCACTCCAAACTACTTTTAATTTTATGTGCATCTATTCTATACCTATCGAGAATGATTTGCTCGATTTAATTATTGCAAGTTTAACTATTGCAAATTTAACTATTGCAAGTTTAACTATTGCAAAGGGTGTATCTTTCAACCTACAACGGGACGCACCCTATGTAGCATCAAACAACTTCAAAGATATTTAAATATGTTACCGTCCAGTCTAAGAATACCTCAAAAGGAGAACAAATCATGCACCAGTCAAGACGTAACCTCATTATCTTTATCGTCGTTTTAGCACTTTTATTACCTATCATCTGGTGGTTTGCCTCCCCTCTTTTCACTAACAAAGTTGTTGATGAAGCACTACCTTTTGGATTACCAAGCGCAGAGGCTCAAGCATCTATGACACCTGAGGCAATTGAAGCAAAACTTGCAGAAGTCATGACTAACCTAAATGCTGAAGGTGCAATGGACGGTATGTCAGATGAGGATAAAGCAGTTGCAGAAGAACGCCTGATGGCTTTGTCTAAAGATATGCCTGACAAAGAAATGGTAGATGACATGCCAGAGGCTGAAGCTGAGTGGCTGATTGCTGCACAAGGTGAATTTAAAGATGCTGACAACTTTCATAAAGGTTCTGGTACTGCTACTGTTTTTCAACAGGGTGAACAAAGCATCTTAAGATTCGAAAACTTCAGTGCGACCAATGGTCCTGACTTACATGTTTTACTCGTTGAAAATATTGAAGGTACCAAGTCTGCTGAACTGGGTAACTATATAGACCTTGGGTCTCTGAAAGGCAATATGGGCAATCAGAACTATGAACTTGCTAGTGATATTGATGTGTCTGAATATGGTGGTGTGATGATTTACTGCATGCCATTTCATGTTGTTTTTGCTACGGCAAGCTTTTGAGGCAAAACATTTGCTTTAGAAGCTCTAAACTAGCCCTGAAGGGTCCTCGAACAGGTAATTGAAAAAGTAATACTAAACAAAAGGGTGAATGTCATAACCTGATTCTTAGCTATTTCGTGAAAAGAACAAAACGATTGGCATTTTTTGACAAGTGATTTTTTGTGACATTATGACATTTTTGATTGATTCGCTTTAACGAGCAATAACGTTAGTATTACTAATTTTTTCGTAATCTAATTTCAAAAAACAGATACCGTTACCTACTTTTTTAGGCAATTAATATTTTAATAACTTTGTATTCACATGTTAGAAATCTAAAAATGCAGAATAAAAACAGTTTAGCGGCTTAAAAACACCACTCAAGAATGACAGTTTAGTAACCCTTTATACACTAACCTTAACGATGTAGGGCAACGGAGCATTCACAATGTCTAATTTAGGTCAAACTCAAAATCAATCTTTAGCTATCAACTCAGGTATTTTAGCGAGGCAAAAAATCGGTAGCCTACTTGAAGAAGCTTGGGACTTACGTAAAACCGCATCTTTTGAAGACTATTCTCAATTAATAGAACAAGTCGAGCAGCTCTCAAACACAGTAAATTATGAAGTTGGTAACGCTGCGTGTTTGATCTTGCGCTCACAAAAGAATAGTGGTCCAAAGGAAATACTAAATGCGATAGCAGATTTACAAGAGATTGAATCAATTATTGAATCTGAAGCCCCCACAATTTGGAGATTTCGACTTTATTTATGTTTAGCAGAACTATATTTAGACCTTAATCAAATAGAACGTTCACTTGAATACGCTCTAATTCAACTAAACCTTGCCCAAGAACTAAATAACGATGTTTATGCAGCTGCCGCTACTTTAAACATTGGACGTCTACATTCGATATTAAACAACGAAAACAACGCATTAACCTATTTCTCAAATGCTGAAGCACTATTTTCGAAAGTAGATGATAGTTGGGGTGTAATCATAACACTGATAAATCAATGCACATTTTATAGAGAAAGGGATGATTGGAAGACATGTCGACCAATTGCTCAAAAATGCATGCAAATAGCAGTTGAAACGGATAATTCAGCAGGTCTATGCTTTACACATATTGAACTAGGTTTCTGTGACGTCCACTATAAGAACTATGATTCTGCAAAAGAGCATTTTGAGACTAGTCTAACGTTAGCTTTAAACCTAAAACATGAAATCTCAATTATAGAATCATACTTACAACTAGCTTTAATTCCTGATGACACCAGTTACAAAACCAAGTTTGAATATCTAGAAAAAGCTATACAACTCACACATAAACTTGATAATCAACATTTACTTTCAGAGTGTTATAAAATATTAGCAGAATTCCATAAACAACATAGTGAATACAAGCTTGCATATGATGCATTAGAACAACACATGCAGCTCGAGCACGACCTAAATAAACGTACCCTAGATAACGCTTTACTTGTTTTTGAAACAGAAAAAGCCCAGCAAGAAGCTGAAGTGCACCGCTTGAGATCATTAGAATTACAAAGTACTGTTAATGAACTAGAAGAACTCAATAAAAAAGTTAGAGAACTGAGTATTCGTGACGCCCTAACTGGCTTATACAATCGTCGCCATTTTGAAGACCAAATTCAACCCTTGTTTGCACAAGCCCTACGGTATGAAAAGGATTTCAGTGTTTGCCTCTTAGATATTGATCACTTCAAAGGAATCAATGACCAATTCTCACACCAAATTGGAGACATCGTTTTACAAACTTTTGCAAAAATCTTAGATGAAACTATTCGTTCGGCAGATATTTTAGCACGCTATGGTGGTGAAGAATTTATTATCCTCATGCCAGAAACAAGCTTAGAAAATGCACATCAGTTAGCCGAACGGTTGCGCATGGAGGTTGAAAATTTTGATTGGGAAGAGATTGGACCTAACCTAAAAGTTCGTGCAAGTTTTGGTGTTTCATCAAAAGATAGGGATACGGAAATCTTAGGTCTAGATAAAATCCATCCTGAACAACTTATTTCATTAGCTGATAAACGCTTATACATAGCGAAAGAATCAGGTAGGAATCAGGTGCGCTCGAGCCACCCCCCCTCTCCCAACCTAACGCACTAAAAAGGTGTCCCACACAACACCAAAATCCAAAAGCACCCTCTATGCTAAGAGTCATGAAAAATCAGCTCTTAGCATTTCTTTTGTTATCCCTAAGCACTTTAAGCTTTGCCCAAGCACCAGATTTAACAGGTAAATGGGAAGGTGTCATGCATCAAGACGAAGTAGGTAGCTACTGGTTCACTATGGACCTAGTTCAATTTGACGATGGAACCGTTACTGGCTTATCTGCACTTCAAGTTCAAAATGATGACAACGCATTTTTAGAAAAATATAGTTATGGCATCTTAAGACTAAAAGGACAAGTTAAGAATACTAGCTTCTACTTTTTCGATACAGATACGCTTATGCAGAACCTGAGCGAAGATTTCTTTTGGTGCATCAAAGAAGGTCTCTTAGATATTTCTAGCAATGGCAAAGAAATGTCTGGGCCATGGTCAGACCCTAATTGCTTCCCAGGTACTATAGAACTCCAGAAACAATAGCTTTAAAATTTCAAAACTAAAATACGACTGCATAAAACAGTGCATTAGATTATCAAGCTTTGCAAACATGGTATAAAAGCAAATACCTAAGGAGTTTGATATGACTAACCGAAGTGGACAAAATGTTAAGGCACTTTTCTTTGATGTAGGCGGCACTATTTTTGATTGGAAAAATACCGCAATTGCAGCGGTAAACGACCTGTCAAAACAGCACGATATACCTATTGACGCAACAGCTTTTGCCAATGACTGGCGTGTGGAAATGTTTAAAGTTCAAAAAGAAGTACGCTATGGCAACCTGCCTTGGATGAATGCAGATGGGATGCACTTTGGTGGTTTGGACGCCTTACGAAGTAGCTATCCGCTTATTGCCAAACTTGATGATGAAGCCTTGATGGACTTAGTTAAAGCAACATGGCACAACTTAAACGCTTTTGCTGGTGCTGCTGAGGCAATTACACGGCTACGTTCAAAATATACGGTTGTTGTACTGACTATTCTTAGTTGGGAAAGCATTGTGGCTAGTTCTAAAAAAGCTGG
>CALHRJ010000398.1 GCA_938038395.1 uncultured Deinococcales bacterium
TGCTTCAAATGCAAGCGCACACATCCTAGCGCATTACTTCCCACACGATAGTGCAGAAGCTTTAGAGATGGCACAACAAGCAGGTCAGTCACGCATTTTTGGTGGTATTCACTGGCAAGCGGATAACCAAGCTGGTTTACCGATTGGTGAAAGTGTTGCTGGTGTGGTGATTGCTAAAGCTATGGAATTAACAGGTGGTATGTAGATTTTATAAGAAGCTATGGATGCGTCCTAAAATAAAATCATAATGCGATAAACTTTAAAGTTTTGCTATAGACCAGTTCCAAAGAGGATGTCAAGAAACACCATTTAAATTTGTTTGCGCTAAACTGCGGACTTATTTTGGGACAGGTCCATAATATTAGCTCATAAAATACAGCCACCTTACTAGGGTTGTTTCCTTATGTGTGACCTAGGGATGCGCTAAGTGCTCTAAAAACATCCCACGTTGAGTCTATGAAATCAACACCGTATAAAGTTTTGTCATAACAATTAGTGTTGTGAAAGGAAAATATTATGAATAATAAGTTTGAAAAGCAAGTTAGTCGATTTGGTATTCACTTGATGGTTTTACTCATGGCTTTAGCAGGTTTCAGTCTTGCACAAGAAGGTTCAACAGAAGAAAGAATTAAAAATGCTCTAAGTGGAGGTCCTGCGGCTATTTCTGAAGGGGCAAGGGTTATGGATTGGCCTGGGCAAATATTTCCAGAAGCACCTGGGGCAGAGTTGATTGAATTACGTCCAGGCACCAATGGTTGGACCTGTATTCCAAATCTTCTTGACACACCTGGGAACGATCCTATGTGTTTGGATGACGTTTATCTAGCATCTCTAATGGCAAGAGTTAATGAAAATGAAGCTGATGCACCAACTAATGGTATTGGTATAGGGTATATGCTTCAAGAAGGAACACCTAAGGGAAGTCCGCCACACATGATGGTCTTTGTACCAGAAAGTGAAGAAGCATATGGTGATTTCCCAACTACACCTGGTCCAACACCATGGATTATGTTTCCTGATACACCCTATGCTCACCTTATGATTACCATGGTAGAGGGTGCGGCAGTCGAATAAGCTAAATTGATATTGGATTTATAGATAATAGCTATTCAGAAGTTAGAGCTGTAGTATAGGTCTACGGAAAAAAAGCTACCTACTTTACAGAGATGTACGAGGAGCGACTTAACAACTTGTTAGGTCGCTCTTTTTTGTTGCCCTGTGAATGTCCTACGTGTCCCAAAACAGTCCCAAAATGCGCCCCATGATTTCAAGACTCTATAGAGCTTAGACTTAAAGGGATAACTAACAGGGAATACCTAATTTGGTGTAGAGCAGTGCACGGCTCGAGCTTTGTTTGGTTTTTAGGGAGTTCTATTCAAAACAGTTATGTAGATATTTTTGGAGATTTAAGAATTCAAATTATAAAGGGGATTAAGTTGACAAAGGTTAGATTAATAGTCTTAAGTACGTTACTATATTTACTTGTAAGTTGTGTCTTTGCACAAATGGCAAAACCAAGCGCGTCTGCTGCAACGTGGGATACTTGGATTGCAGATGCTGACGCAATTGCAGCCATGGTACAAGCACCTGATAGCACAGCACGTCAAAGTGAGCTTCAAGAATTAGCTTCACTTGCTTCAACTGTAGATGCAAGTGCCAAGAGCAGTATTAACTACTGGAATTCAGGCGCACCAACATACCGTTGGGTAGAAGTTATTACAGATAATTATATCAAGGGTCCACCTGGTCCGCCAGCATTTCGCTCCATTGCCTTGTTAAACGTTGGCATGTACGATGCCATTGTAGCAACTTGGAAAGCAAAAGAAGCAACAGGTAATCTGCCCAGTCCAGACAATCATGCAGGTAGCTCGAGCTTCCCAAGTGAACACGCAGCAGTGGCAGTGGTGGCTTCTGAAATTCTTAGTTATGTCAAACCTGACCTAGCAGATTCATTTCGCGCAAAGGCTGAAGAAGCCATACAAGCTCGAATGCTTTCAGGGCTAAACACGACAAGCGATATTGAAGCAGGCAAAATGATTGGTATGGCAGTCGCAGAGCAAATCATTGCTTACGCCAAATCAGATGGTTCAGATTTGCCATGGGAATTTACCAAGCCAGAGGATTCACTTTACTCAGTTGAGAATCCTGTATTTCCAGTAACAGGACTATGGAAGACAATGGCAATGGACAACGGCGCACAGTTTCGTGTGCCAGCACCACCAGCTTATGACTCTGCTGAACTTAAAGCGCAGCTAGATGAAATCAAAGCTGTGGATATGTCAAGTCCTGCTGTTATCTTCGAAGCTACCAATGCAGCAAGATTTGCTGATAGCTATCCTTACTGGTTTAATCTTACAAATCAACTGCTTTTTGAAAACAACCAAGCAGACAATGCCCCCTACGTCGCTTTGATTTATGCAGGTATTGGCGTAGCAGTGTATGACTCGGTTGTAGGCTGTTTTGAATCAAAATATGCCTATGCCTACGGACGACCATCACACGTAGATTCAAGCATCAAACCACTGATACCAGTACCACCACATCCAAGTTATCCATCTGCGCATTCATGTATCAATAGCGCTATGGGCAATACCTTTGCGCACTTTTTCCCAGAGCATACAGAACTTGCGCTTGCAAAAGCAGAACAATCTGGACAGTCCAGAATTCTTGC
>CALHRJ010000399.1 GCA_938038395.1 uncultured Deinococcales bacterium
AGCAAAAGATGCTGTAATTGACCCAACCCCTGACATAGCTCCTAATCCAGATGTGTTGAGCGAAGAACCCTACGAAATCGTCGAAAAAGCAGATACTACCTACACAATATTAGGTACCGCACACGTATCACAAACAAGTGCTGATGAAGTAGCTCGCTTACTTGAAACCAATAACTATGACGCCGTAGCGATTGAACTAGATGATGCTCGCTTTAATAGCATCAACAACCCTAATCAATTTGCAGATATTGACCTCTTTAAAATCATCAAAGATGGCAAAGCTGGCGCTTTTGCAGCGCAGTTAGCCCTTGGCTCTTTTCAACAGCGATTGGCTGAACAGTTTGGCGTGGACGCTGGCGCAGAAATGAAAACAGCGATTCGAGTAGCCAAAGAAAAAGAGTTACCCATCCTGAAAATTGACCGTGACATAGGCACTACCCTTAAACGTGTTTATGCCAATGTACCTTGGTGGCAGCGCATGGGCATTTTTGGTGGACTTGTTGCTAGTGTGCTTAGTCGTGAAGAGATTAAAGAAGAAGATATAGAAAAACTCAAAGAAGGCGACATGCTTGAAAGTACGTTTCAGGAGTTTGCTGAAGAGTCACAGAATATCTTTTTGCCTCTTATCTCAGAGCGTGATGAATATATGGCACTGCGCCTTAAACAAGAAAGTAGTAAACGCAGTAGTGCACCTTTCGAAAACATACTTGTTGTGATTGGTGCTGGTCACCTAAAAGGTTTAACTGAGTATCTTAAAAAAGATGACGGCATGTCTGTCACTGAAGGTTTAACTAGACTAGAACATGTTCCAACGTCTCGCCAGTGGTGGAAAATTATTCCTTGGCTCATCACTGCAATTATCATTGTTGGTTTTGTGATTGGCTTCCAACGTGGTCCAGAACTTGGTTGGACGATTATTCGTGACTGGGTACTCTTTAATGGTGTACTGGCTGCGCTTGGTGCATTGATTGCTACAGCGCATCCATTAACAATCATTGGTTCGTTCTTTGCTGCGCCTCTGACTTCACTCAATCCACTAGTTGGTGCTGGCTATGCTGGTGCTGGTATGGAGCTTTGGCTTCGCAAACCTAAAGTGAGTGATTTTGAAGCGCTTCGTTCTGATGTTACCGATTGGCGTGGTTGGTGGCGTAACCGTGTTTCTAGAACCTTACTTGTATTTATTTTTGTAACGCTTGGTTCTGCTGCTGGTACTTATTTGGCAGGGTTTAGGATATTTGGTAGGTTGATGGGTTCTTAAGAAATCCTACTTAGCTAGAAATGGTTACAGCCTAGTCGTTAATGACTAGGCTGTTTTTTGTTTGATTTTAAAAGCGGAATCCATTTCGGTATTCCTTTTCAAAGGAAGGAGATTTTAGTGTTTACTTAAATAACTAAAAGTTTTATGCCAAAAAGTTTTATTACTAGTACTTAAACAGATTTATTGGCAATAGCTCAGCAAAATGCTCAAAATCCTTATCGGTTGTTAGGATTTCACAATTGTGATTCACAGATATTGCACAAATCAAAAAATCAGTATTTGAACCTTGAACACCATTTTTCCTGCATAAATTATAGTAAAACGCGGCGAGTTCATAATCCGCTATCGTGATTGGAATATTTGGAAAAGCATTTAGAGATAATCGTAGTCTTTCAAACTGTTCTTCATGACGAATTCCTGAGAGAATTTCCTGTCTTACAGCACCTAAAAGCAACACACGACCATCTGCTATCAATGTTCCAAGCAAATCTTTATATATCGTATCTTCAACATGTCTTCTAAAAACAAAAGACCACACAACGGTATCAACTAGAACTTTCATTTACGTTGACGTTGTTCTTTATAATTGTAGTCTTCATCGTAATCAATGCTGCCAAACAATTCTACTATCTTTAACTGCTTACGCCTCATGACATACTCTTCTAAAGCTTCTTCGACAACTGCACGTTTAGTTCGATGTCCTCCAAGCTCTAAAGCCTCTTGTATCAAAATTTCATCAATTTGCAAATTCGTTGCCATGTGCACAGTCTTGCACAATGTTCTGCACAAATCAAGACCTTAGATTGAAATTTCAAAAGTAAAAGTGGAATTCATCTGGGTATTCCTTAAAAAAGGAAGAAGTGAACTACTAAACTATAGATACACCTATTCCACCAAGCTCACCGTAATCAACCTGAATGACATCCCCAGCTTCAACCGATATAGGTCTAGTGAATGATCCAGCTAAAACAATCTGACCTTTTTCTAGTTTATTGCCAACAAGCGCAAGCTTATTGGTCAACCATGCAACGCCAGCAGCAGGGTGGCCCATAACAGCAGCAGAAACACCAGATTCTTCAATAATGCCATTCTTTGAAAGTGTTGCCCCAATCCAACGAACATTTATATCAAAAGGTCGAACAGGACGCCCACCCATAATCGTGCCACCACTCGCAGCATTGTCTGCGATGGTATCTGCAATTTGACGTGGCACTTCAGTTCGGTAATCAATAATCTCTAAAGCTGGCACAATAAACTCAGTTGCACGCATAACATCATGTACTTGAACATCAGGGCCTTCAAGGTCTTCTCCCATAATGAAAGCTAGTTCTACCTCTAAGCGAGGTTTCATGAACTTATCTGCTGGAATTTGGTCGCCGTCTTTGTACATCATGTTTGTAAGTAAATGACCAAAATCAGGTTCAGTAAAGTTGGAGGCTTTCTGCATAGCTCTAGAGGTCAAACCAATTTTGTGGCCTACATGTCTTTCGCCATTTTCCATGTGCAGCTCTGCCCACATACGTTGAATGGCATAGGCATCGTCTAGTTCAATCTCTGGATAGGTTTTTGAAAGTTGTGGGATTGGTATTCTATCGTGTTCGGCTTTAAAGAGTGCTTGAGCACCTTCTCGACGTTGTTCTTCTGTTAGCATAGATTTCTCCTTTATCTATATTTTCTCTAGCTTAAATAGTAACTCGTATAATTTTTCTAAATCTTCTTTGCCAAAAGACTCTTCTATAGCTTTATAGGTAGCTTCTGAATGTGGCGATACATCCAAAATTAATTGTTGGGCTGACTCAGTTAGCGATAATAGTGAACTACGCTGGTCTTGACTATTTGAGGTTCGTTCTATGTAGCCTCTTGCCTCTAAACGCTTTACCATTCCAGACATACTTGGTAATAACACACAACAGTGTTTAGCCAGAGTAGAGATGTCAGTCTCACCAAAACTATCCAATGCACGAAGTACTCGCCAATTTTGTTCAGTAAGGTCATGCTCACTAAGAATAGGTCTAAAATGCTGCATAACTGTTTCTCTAGCACGCAACAAAGCC
Organism: uncultured Deinococcales bacterium; assembly: GCA_938038395.1. Taxonomy (GTDB): domain Bacteria; phylum Deinococcota; class Deinococci; order Deinococcales; family Trueperaceae; genus CALGZD01. Next base: position 3,313 of record CALHRJ010000399.1, read on the forward strand.
ATCGGCAAGGAATGTTCAAAATCTCTTATCTTTAAAGTTTTATCTTTTACTTCTATGTTTGCCACATTCACAACCCATTTAGTAAGTACTACAGATTGTCATTCTGAGCATAGCGAAGAATCTCGCTTTTCTTTGACTTTCGTCAAGATTCTTCATTACACTACGTTTCATTCAGAATGACATTATAGAAGTTTTGACTATATCTGCTTTTAATTCAAATACATCTATTTCTGGCTTGACTTTTATTAACTCGCAACTTAATATGTTAAGCATATACTTAATATGTTAACTAAATCAAGTCTTAAAAATGCAACAACTATACAAACTTGATTGAGATAAGGATGCACAATGAAAAAGGCTAATTTTATTGCAGGCGGTAGACAGCTTAGTGGCTA
>CALHRJ010000400.1 GCA_938038395.1 uncultured Deinococcales bacterium
ACTCTTAGGTGCTTTCAAACTCTGCAACGCCTTACGAATTGGCAAATACCCCGTACATCTACAAAGATTCCCCTCAAAAACCTTATCGCTGCGAGCAACATCATTATCATCGTAATACGCAGCAAACATACTCATCACAAAGCCAGGTGTGCAGTAACCACACTGCGACCCTGCTAAATTCACCATGTTTTCTTGTACAGGATGCAAGGCTTCAGCAGTGCCGATGCCTTCAACACTAATAACCTCTTTATTGATAACATTTGCAATAGGCACAAGGCAGCTATTCACAGCTTTATAACAAGCTTGGCCCTTGGCATTTTGACTGAGTACGGCAACCGTACAAGCGCCACAATCACCTTCGGCGCAGCCCTCTTTGGTTCCCACAAATGCTTTCTGGCGCAAAACATTTAACAATGTAGTTGTCGGTGCAATATTTTTAATCGTAATTTTCTGATTATTAAGTGTAAATGCCTGTGAGGGGGCAGTCTTTGGAAGCGACATTCATTAGCTTATCACTTCAAACTTTTTAGAGCTACAGAAAAATTGAAAAAGCATTATTTACAAACTTAAATTAATAATGTAACAGGATTACTTAAAATATCAGTATCGCTAAGAAACATAGCCCCTGTAAGGAACTTGTCAAAATTTTGTAAGAATGAAGGGGATTTGGTTGTCCTTTCATTACACCCTCTATGGTTGCCAGCTTATGCTAAAACTGTGAAGGTCTATCTAGCTATTTTACTCTTTTTTGTGTCTGCCCTGATGTTCGTGCGACTCAATTCAAATATCTGCTTGGGATGTCAGAACAATGGCTCTCAAATCGTCAACAACACACTAGTCGATTCAAACCAAAATCCTACTCGTTTTCAGCTCATAAGCAAAAGATTTTTAGGACAAGGCAATAGTAATTACAACGCAGCTGATTCGTCTTATAATGCGCCAACAAGACTTGATAGAAGCACAGCTACTGTAGTTAGTCCAAGAAGTTTAAGCATTGATACCTCAACTCAACAAATGGGCTCCCAACGTTCTCTAGGTAGTAGTGTTAGCTCAAACTTTAATCGGATGGTCAATCGTCTACCACTCCGCAATTTAGGTCGTAGTTCTAATCAACCTACTTTCAACCAGAACAATACTGAACTAACTAGAAACACAAATTCTGTCCAGCAAACGAATATTCCACAAACCGCACCTAATACACAACAGCAATATACACAACAGCAATCTCAACGTCTATTACGCAACCTAGGTTTCAATGGGAATAACACTATAGAACAAGATTTACAAACCACAACCCCAACAACGAATTCTACAACTCAGCTAAGAAATCTGAATAACAATCGGGGCAATACAACTTCATCACTCAATACAGAACAAACCCGAACTTCAACACAGCAATTACGTCAGCTCCCTGGCACTTTTGATAATGTTCCAAGAGTTTTAAACCCTATTATCCCTCTTGCAACTAATTCAATTACATCTGCCAATAGTCAATCCAACCTTACTGACTTAGCGACAGATACTATACAAGCTAGACCAGAGAGTTTAGAACGTGATGCTTCAACAAATGATTCTGAAGTATTAGAACCTTTAGCCAAAGAAGCAGCAGATTATCAAGAAGGTGCCGTCCACAACTTTTCAAACAATGAATTACAAATACCGCTAATGGTTCCTGAAAACTCTGCATCTACTATTCCAGAAAATCTAGAAGAAATTGCTAATGAGGTTGGAGAAGAACCAAAATTACTAGATCCGCTTCCAACAGTAGAACTACCAGAAGTTGAAACTACTAAAGATACACAATCTATTATTGATAGAGTATTAACTAGTTTTGGTGCTTCCAATACATCATCAAACAATGATGTAGCTACATCTGCTGAAGAACCTATTAGGGCTTTACAAACCAACAACATAGCTGAAGAAACTGAAACAGCAACTAATAATGAACCTGAAGCTTCAGAAATCAACAGTTCTACAGAGTCAGAAGAATCAACTGTTTCTAGTAATAACGAATCCGATGTTATAAAAAGTTCAGAAGATAACAAAACTACTAACTCTGAAACAACAGAGGTAACAGAATCAGAAACTGTCACGATTACAGCCCCTGAAAATACACAGGCTACAGAAGTAGAAACTACTATAGAAACATCGGGTACGGATAATTCAGAAAACACAACAACCGAAAACTCATCAAAACCTGTATTAGCTGCACCGTTAGAAACTGTTAGCGATGAAACTTCTGCTAATAGCAATGCATCTAGTCAAGTAACTATAGAAACAGAAACTACTGAGCCTGTGCCAACACCTTCTTCTGATGAAGACACAACAGTTGCAGGTTCAAGTGCTCAGATACCTACTACTGAGTCATCGGCTACTGAGTCATCTACCACTGAGACAACAGAAACACAATCCACTGAAAGTACGGAGTCAACTGTTACCAAAGTGGAAATTACTACAGGAGAAACAGAATCTGAAGAATTACAACCTGAGCTAAATGAAGATTCAACCAGTACTAATGTATTGGCACCAGCACTTTCTCCAGCAACCAAAACTGAAACCGAAAATATAGAAACTTCTGAAGCTACTACTGATACCGTAGAAATTATTGAAGATGAAGCTACTACTGAGAACCTTCCAGAAGCTTCAACAGAAAGTACTACTGAAACTAGTTCTGACAATAGTTCTGATAACGGCACAACAAATATCCTTCTGCCAAATTTAGATGGAATATTGCCAAATCAAAATATCGCACCAATAACACCTGACCCAGATTCTAAACCTGAAGATTCTCAGCCTGAAGAAAATAAATCCACAGAAACTGAAAAAGAAGAAACAACAACAGAGGATATTACGCCTGAAGAAACTACCAACAGTGAAACTTCAAAACCTGAAGAAGCTATAACTCAAGAGACTGATTCAAACGCAGTTAAACCTGAAGAAAACACCGAAGTCGAAACACCAAATCCAGAAGAGGCTATACCTACAAAAACTGAACCTGTAGAAACACCAACTGAAGAAACACCAACTGAAGAAACACCAACTGAAGAAACACCAACTGAAGAAACACCAACTGAAGAAACAGAACCTGTAGAAGGCGAAGAAACAACAGCGCCTGTTCCATCAGAAACACCAGAAGTTGTTATTGAGAAAATTGCTCTTGAAGATATTGCAGTTGACTCAGAAATCGATTATTGGAATGCTTACTTTGCTAAAAATGCAAAGAGCTACGATGACTTAGTTGCGCAAAGTAAAGAACAAGACTCACCCCTACTTATAGTTGATGCTATGCAAGGTGAATCTGGTACTGTTTGTGATTTAGATAATCCTTGTAGTCTATTTACAGCTATTTCAAAACTAAAAACAGGTGGCACAATTCTGATTCGCGAAGGTGACTATGAACTACGCCAACGCATAAACATCACGCGCTCTGGTACGGAAGCTAGTCCTATAGTTATTCGTAACTATCCAGAAGAGGAAGTAATGCTCTCAGGTAAAAGGTTATCTGGTAGTAGTGCAGATGCTGGCTTGATTAACATCAGCGATCAACAACATATTCGTATTCAAGGTTTAGAACTTACTAACTATAGCAGTAGTAAAAGCTTCGGTACAGTTGCAGCAATTATGTTGCGCCGTTCAGCCAGCAATATCGAGATTATCCAAAACCATATTCATGATATTAGAACACTTGCACCTAAGAACAATACAAGTGCTTTGGGCATCGCTATATATGGCACCTCTCCAACAAAGCCTATGAAAGACATCCTTATACAAGGTAATCACGTTCATGACCTAACGCTTGGCTTTAGTGAAAGCATTAGCTTAAGTGGCAATGTTGATGGCTTTAGGATTGAAGGTAACCAAGTACATGATGTTGATAATATTGGCATTGTGGTTGCTGGTGGTTATGGTACGGCGTGTTGGGAAAGTGCTAACCGCAACAGTTGCGATGATTCACTTGACTATGCTCGTAATGGTTTAGTTATGGGCAACACTGTTTACAATGTAGATACAAGAAAAAATAGTGCTTACCCTGACAATACAGTCAATGCGGCGGCAGGCATCTATGTAGATGGTGCTAGAACTATAGTTGTCGAAAGAAATAGAGTTTATAGCAATGGTTCAGGTTTATCTGTTTCTAGTGAAAATGCTGGCGGTTTAGCCAAGGATATTATTGTACGTAATAATCTAATCTATAATAATCACCGAACAGGTATGAACCTTGGTGCTGAAAACGCACAAAAAGGACGTGTTGACAACCTTACTGTTACTAATAACACATTCTATAATAATGACCTAAGTCCTCAATGGGGTGGCGAAATTTTCATGGAATTTGATGTTGATAATAGCTTGATTACCAATAACATCTTCTATGCGGATAATTATATTTATGATGCTGGTAATGATGTTGACTTAGATATCAACTTGATAATCAATGATGGTTTGCCACCTGAAGTTAGTGGTAGTGAAGATAACAAGTTAGTAAAAAACATCTATCATGGTAAAGGTATAAATAGAACTTGGCAGTGGCAAGGCAAATGGTACAACCACGAAAGCTTTGAGGCTTTCTTAGAAGCTTCAGGAGACAAATTGGATGAAGTTGAAGGGTCTTTTGATGCTGACCCTGGTTTTGCTTTCTTACCTGATACACCCGATGAACAAGTGGAGTTAATTAGGCTCGAGCCTTCCCTAATCAATCCACCCAGCAAAAATCGTGCCTTCCCTCTAAGCGCAAGCATTGTAGGTGAGTTAGACAAAGCAGCAAATCCAAGACTTAATGACGACGCTTTAGATATAGGTGCATACGAGCATTAAAAATATATAAAACGAATCATAGTTATACGATAGAGGCAGTTCTAAATTAGAACTGCCCTTTCTTTTGGGTACATCAAATAAGGCATGTTTTTAAGCAGAGCAAAAAACCGCCAAGGTACATCATATCGACCCTGAAGTTATAACTCAGAAAATGTAAAATCATCCATCAACACAAGATGCACCTACTAATCTCATCAATATTTGCGTAGACTAATGCCATATATGAACAGTCAATTGATTCAAAACATCTACGCTCGAGCCGCAGAAAAAAAAGCTAGAATTGTCCTGCCTGAAGGTGGTGATATACGCACCCTGCAAGCAGCCCAAAAGATTCAAGACTTAGCACTAGCCACCCCAATCGTTATTGGTAATCCTGATGCAATTGCAGCACTTGCGAAAGAAAACAATCTAACTATAGATAAGTTTGAAATCGTTAACCCAGAAACAAGCGATAAGCTAAATGCTTACAAACAAAGCTTTGTAGAACGTAGAGCTAAAAACACACCAGAACTAGCAGATCGTATGCTGCCAAAAGAACTAAACTACGCAGGTATGATGGTTCATGTAGGTGATGCAGATGGCATGATAGCCGGCGCAGCAAATCCGACAGCCAGAGTTATCAAGGCTGCACTTACAACCATTGGTATAGCCGAGGGCATCAAAGTAGCCTCTAGTTACTTCTTAATGCAATTACCAGAGTTTCAAGGCAAAAAAGATAAAGCTCTGATTTTCGCTGATTGTGGTGTAAACATCGACCCAAACCCAGAGCAACTTGCCGACATAGCCATAAGCTCTGCACAAAATGCTGAAAAGCTTTTGGGTGAGCCAGCTAAAGTAGCCATGCTCTCATTCTCAACACAAGGCAGCGCTCAACACCCAATGGTTGACAAAGTGACAGAAGCGACTGCTATTTTAAAAGAGAAAGCACCAGA
>CALHRJ010000401.1 GCA_938038395.1 uncultured Deinococcales bacterium
AGTCCGTATAACCGTGCTTTACTTCATGTGAATGCGGAATTTGTATAAATAACGTTGTGAATAGTTGAGATGCGCTATCTCTTACATTATCTCTTTCTCAACTGTTCACAATTCTTTACAAGATTTTAGTGCAATGAAATAGGTACTAACTACCGATTTAAATATTCCAAAACTGAGTACTTTTAACTTAACTATTTTTCTAAATAAAAACTTGTTTAAACTATGTTTCGATATTTTATTCGCAGACTGATTCAAACGATTCCTACTATTTTAGGAATCATGATTGTTATCTTCTTTTTTATCCGTGCTTTACCTGGCGACCCTGCAAGGTTGTACGCTGGGGAAGACGCAACGATTGAAGAGGTTGTCGTTGTTAGAGAACGCTTTGGTCTTGATAAAAGTATGCCAGAGCAGTTTCTTCGCTATATTGCGCAAATGAGCCAAGGAAATCTTGGTGATTCTTTTCGTAGTCGTCTACCTGTAAAAGAAGTCATTACTAGACATTTTATTGCTACCTTTTGGCTATCTATAACCTCTATTATTTTAGCTATTGTTGTGGGTGTGTTGCTTGGGGTACTTGCTGCTGCTAATCGAAACTCCATAACGGATGTTGGGATTACTATTTTAGCTATTCTTGGGATTAGTGTGCCGTCTTTCTTTTTAGGTATTTTACTGATATATGTATTTGCGGTTAATTTGCGGATATTGCCTGTTACAGGTAGCGTTAGTTTAAAGGGATTAGTCTTGCCGACTTTGACGCTTGCTTCCGCTTCCTTGGCTACGGTTGCACGTTTTGCACGCTCGAGCCTGCTTGAAGTCATGGGCGAAGATTTCATACGAACAGCAAAATCAAAGGGCCTAGCAACAAGTGTAGTTCTCCAAAAACACGCCCTAAAAAATGCACTTATTCCAGTCATCACAATTGCAGGTTTACAATTTGGCTTCCTACTAAGTGGAACAATTATCGTAGAAACAGTCTTTAACTTTCCGGGCTTAGGATGGTTACTCATTCAATCCATCAATGCCAGAGATTATCCTATGTTACAAGGGTTAATGCTTGTGTTCGCACTGGAATTTTTAATCATAAACCTGCTCGTGGATTTACTCTATGGATTTGTTGACCCAAGGATAAAATATGTCTAAGGCATCTTCAAAATTACCGTCTGGTTCAAAACCTAAAACTTCGATTTTGATTCGTTTGTTACAACATAGAAGTGGTGCACTTGGTTTGTTCTTAAGTTTAGGCTTTATCTTTATAGCCTTATTTGGTCACTGGCTCGCACCCTACGACCCCGCAGCCGCTGACTACCTTGCAATTAATCAAAGCTTTTCTGCTGAACATTGGTTAGGTACAGATAACTTCGGGCGTGATTTATTTAGCAGATTACTGGTAGGTGCGCGTTACTCGATTGGCATTGGCGTAAGTGCGAGTATTCTGAGTGCTATTATTGGTGGGCTGTGGGGCCTATGGTCTGGTTTTGTAGGCGGCTGGGTAGATAATATCTCTATGCGTTTTGCAGATATCTTATTTGCCTTTCCGGGCTTGCTGTTGGCTATTGGCTTTATAGCTATCAGTGGTACAGGCGTAACGCCGCTCATTCTTGCAAGTAGCTTGTTTGGCTTGCCTATTTTTGCCCGACTCGCTAGAGGTTCAACCCTCACAGTTAAAGAACTAACCTTTGTAGAAAGTGCTAGAGGCTTAGGTGCAAATGGTGCTCAAATTATGTTTAAGCATGTTATGCCGAGTATGATTGCACCAATTCTGGTTTATCTTTCTTTACGTACAGGCATTACATTATTGGTTGCTTCAGGCCTATCTTTTCTTGGTTTGGGAATTCAACCACCAACACCTGAGTGGGGCGCAATGCTTAGTGAGGCTCAGCTTTATTTGTCAATTCATCCACTGATGGCATTTGCACCAGGTATTACTATTTCATTGGCAATTTTAGGCTTTAATCTCTTGGGTGATGGGCTCAGAGATGTGCTTGATCCAAAGCTTAAGAACTTATAGTTTTTGTCAGATTTCTTCTGTAAATTACTGTGACCTATAAGATTATTTAAAACTAGGGGGCTTTCTTTTTTTAAGATGTCATGATTTAACCTAAAACAACATCTTTCAGCATACTGCTTTCAGAAATACCATTTTCTAGAAAGCTTTGGTCAAACCACTGAATCTCATCTCTTAAAGAAACAACTTCACCAACTACAAAACTGGCAGGTGCTTTAAAGTTTTGTGCTTTAGCCAGTGTAGCAATTTTACCAAGTGGAGCAACCAAAGTCTCTTGTTTGTAGGTTGTTCCCCAACGAATGAGTGCTGTAGGTGTATCCGCTGAGCGTCCATGTTCAATCAAGGTTTTCGTAATTGTTTCTAATCGTCCTACACCCATCAATATAACTAAAGTTTCGAGTTGTGCCAGTGCAGGCCACTTTACGGTTGATTCACCTTTGTTGGGGTCCTCGTGCCCTGCAACTACTGCAAATGAAGTTGAAAGGTGTCTATGTGTAACAGGGATACCTGCATAAGCAGGTGCAGCAATTGATGAGCTAATGCCTGGAATGATCTCAAACTCTATATTCTCTTGGCGCAAGGCAATTGCTTCTTCACTGCCACGACCAAATATAAAAGGGTCGCCTCCTTTTAAGCGAACAACGTCTAAACCTTGTTTCGCTTTCTCAATAAGCAGACTATTGATTTCTTCTTGAGGCCAAGAGCGTTTTGCTACGCCATTAGTTTCTGGGGCATGTTTACCGACATATATTTTTTCAGCGGTTTCACTTGCCTCATTCAAAATTACAGCATTGACTAAACGGTCATAAGCAATCACATCTGCTTTACGAATACGCTTAAGTGCTTTTACGGTCAAAAGTTCTGGGTCGCCTGGTCCTGCACCTACTATAGACACCTGACCAGTAGATACATGGCTTTTAATTTTAATAATGTCCTGCATAGTATTCCCTTCTAGTAGGATCTATAATTATGCTAATTGATGAAGTTCAGGTGTCAGTTCAAGATAAATATTTTCATCTTCAACTTTGATAGCGTAAGTCGTCAGTTGCCATTCGTCATTAGCACCATTAGTACCAAGATGCTTGCCAGTTTGTAGGGAAAACTGGTTTTTGTGAAGCGGACAGGCAACTTTTGCTTCGCCTGTGGCGTCACCAATCAACCCGCGCGATAAAACCATCTGTGCTTGGTGAGGGCAAAGATTTTGTACGGCGTACCATTCTGTTTTATTGAAGTTGAAG
>CALHRJ010000402.1 GCA_938038395.1 uncultured Deinococcales bacterium
CCTGATGCTGAAAAGTCTGAAATTTGATCAACATCATTGACGCTTCCGATACTAAATACAGCGCCTTTTAGGCGTGAGTCTGTTGAATAGCCTGCTGGATACATGATGTTATTTTCTTGACCTGTGTTACCGCTAGCTGCAACTATGTAAACACCTCTGCGTTTAGCAAATTTAAGTATGCGTTTGAGGGTACGACTATTTTCAAAACTACCAAGGGAAATATTAATAACATCTGCGCCAGACTTTACAGCATGTCTAATTGCTAGAACAACGTCATCCATATCACCTGAACCATCTGGTCCTAAAACACGGATAGGAAGGATTTTTACTTGTGGCGCTACTTGCAATATAATGCCGCTAACAGCAGTGCCATGTCCAACTCCTTGTCCAGTTGATGCTTCTTGAGGAAGCTTGTCGTTATCATAATAGTCGCGCCATAGTGATTCATCTACAAAGCTATTTTTTAGCATTGGATGATTAAGGTCAACACCTGTATCGATTACTGCAATAGTTTTACCTAAACCTAAATTGCTAGATGCTTTGTGTGCACTAAACAAACCTATTTGTTTCCATGCGGTTTCATTTTGAGTTAAAAAGGCAGTATTGACACCTAGACCCCAACCATTGTGACCTGTCATCCAACCAGTACCACCTTGGGACCAGCCAGTTGAACTTTGAGACCAGCCAGTACCGCCTTGGGACCAGCCGGTTGAACTTTGAGACCAGCCAGTTGAACTTTGAGACTCAGTATTTTTGCCGAGAGCAGATACTGGAAGTTGCATTGCGCTTTTGTTCTTATCTAAACCTAATGATTGAGGTAAGAATTCACTATCTGCTTCCTGTGTACTTGCCAAAATTGCGAAGTTATCTTCAGGTTCCCAAACGATTACTTCTGCTTGATACTCATTTGATAAAGAAGCAATTGTGTCGCCAGCTTGCAGCTCGAGCTCAAAAAGGTATTGTGCTTCGCCATTATTCTGAAAAACAGGTTGTGGTCCCTGCAAGTCAGTAGCAGAACACGCAACTAACCCTATTACGAATAGGGTCGAAGAGAGAAAAGATAAGGCAAATTTTGCCATACCTGTCGAGCCAGAATCTTTTATTTGCTGAAAGTAGTTCACTTGTACCATGCCCCCATAGTTTAAGCAGCTTATCTACTAATTGATTTGCAGTTGCCCTTTACTTACTGCTTTAGTAGAGTGTTGCTGTTGTGTAATGCGGATTTCCCAAGAATTGTTACAACATAACTAACATTAGTTTGGGTGACTCAGACATTACCTTAGCTGCGAGAATAGCTAATAAACGTTAGGGAACATATAGAAGTTGCCCTTAAAAACGCACCTTAAGTTTTAAATGAAGCTAACTTTTACCTTCACACATAATGTGTTGCATTTGAATACATGACGATACTAAGAAAAACCCTATAGGTGTATAGGGTTTTATAGATATATGAGGTTTTTGGTTGGTGAGCGTTTAAGTTTCTTAAATGAAGATTTTCTTGGCTAGCTCGATTTGATGTTCTACTTGTGAGCGAGCTGTGCCGCCGTAGCTAGTACGTGCATTGACGACAGAAGTGAGCTCGAGCACCTCAAATACTCCATCATCAATCAACTCAGATACACCCTTCATCTCGTCCAAACTAAGATCTTGTAAATCACAACCTTTATTAATACCAATAGCAACCAACTGACCTACAACCTCATGTGCTTCTCTAAAGGGCAAACCTTTTTTAGCCAAGTAATCAGCTAAATCAGTGGCATTGCTGTAAGCACGACCAGCAGCATGATACATACGTTCTTTATTAATTACAATCTTTGGCAACATATCAATATGTAACTGAATTGCTGTGCGTAAGGTCTTAGCACTATCAAAGCTGCCTTCTTTATCTTCTTGCATGTCTTTGTTATAGGTGAGTGGAAGGCCTTTCATAACGGTAAGCAAGCCTATTAAATTTCCATAAGCTCGACCCGTGGTGCCCCTAACAAGTTCAGAAACATCTGGATTTTTCTTTTGGGGCATGATTGAACTGCCTGTAGTGTGTGAGTCAGGTAAACGAACAAAGCCAAATTCTTGGCTAGACCATAAAATCAGTTCTTCACTGAGGCGTGAAAAGTGCATCATGGCAATCGCACTGTTACTTAAGAACTCGAGCGCAAAATCTCGATCCGACACAGCGTCCAGTGAATTTCTAGCAGGGGATTCAAATTCAAGCAGCTTCGCTGTGTACTCTCTATCTATATTAAAGCCAGTACCAGCTAGTGCACCAGCCCCAAGAGGTGAAATGTTCATACGCTTTCCTGAGGCTATAAAGCGTTCCTCATCACGCGAAAACATTTCAAAGTATGCAAGTAAATGATGTGAAAACAGCACAGGCTGTGCTACTTGAAGATGGGTATAGCCTGGCATAATTGCACCAAGATTTTCTTCTGCTAACTCAACAAGTACTTGTCGCAATTCGTGCAGCATTGAAGCAATAATGGCATTTTCTTCGCGGCACCATAAACGAAAGTCTGTCGCCACTTGGTCATTACGACTTCGAGCAGTATGGAGCTTGCCGCCAACAGCGCCAATACGATTGGTCAGTTCTGCCTCGATGTTCATATGAACATCTTCAAGTTCAACAGACCACGCAAAGTTGCCAGCTTCAATATCGCTTTGAATCGTATTTAAACCATTAATGATTGTTTTAGCTTCTTCATCACTAATGATATTTTGCTTTGCCAGCATAGTAGCGTGAGCGATTGAGCCCTGTATATCTTGTAATGCCAGTACTTGATCAATTTCAATCGAGGCGTTGAATTCCTGAACTAATTTGTCGGTCTCTTCTTGAAAGCGACCGCCCCACATACGTTTCTTAGTTGTCATAGAGGCAAGTTTAGCATCTTAAGACGATATAGCTGTTGGGTTGTTTAACTTCGGGTGCGTCCCAGTCAAGGTTGAAAAGTGTTTCAACACAAATAGAAGTTTTTTTGCTTTTTAAAAAACTTCCAAGGTGCGTCCCTGTGAACTGGCATAAGCCAATGATTAGCTTAGATATGTATTCAACCTTTGGCGGGACGCACCCTTTAACTTCTTAAAGACGTTCTCTGGGTACACCTGTGTTTTATTTGCAAAATAACAACTACACTAACCTAGCTGGCTGCGTTACTATAAATCTATTGTGGATAGACCTATACGTGTACTTATAGCAAAACCTGGCCTAGATGGCCATGACCGTGGTGCAAAAGTGATTGCCAGAGCTTTGCGAGATGCTGGCATGGAAGTGATTTATACAGGTTTGCGCCAAACCAGCGATATGATTCTAAATGCTTCAATCCAAGAAGATGTTGATGCAATTGGCTTATCAATCTTATCTGGTGCACATATGCACTACTTTTCAGAGATCAGCGCTGGTTTAAAAGAGCGTGATGCTCAAGACATTGTTCTCTTTGGTGGCGGTATCATTCCTCAACAAGATATGGAAAGGCTTGACGAACTTGGCGTAGACGGTGTTTTTACGCCAGGTGCCAATACCAATGATGTTGTTAGCTTCCTTGAGAACATTGTTGCTGAACGCAGAAAAAATAGTTCAGAACAGATTTAATATAAGCATTTTTAGACTGAAACTCATCTTTATATAAGCTTAATAGGCTGCGAATTGAAGGAAAGTCCTAATGCTTTTTTTTAAATAGCTTTTGAGAGTATTAAGCTAATATGAGATTTTTCACGAAAAGTCTTTTCAGCCTCTGTGAAATGCAATAAAAAAAATTCACATGTAATTGTATCAATGCTCTAAGATTGCTAAGTATTTCTTAGCTTTTTGGTGTAGGTATATTTTTTTGAAAACAAATTCAAGCAATGGATTGTTGAATGCTTAGTTTTGAAAGTCAATTTCTCAGCGGATTCATTGTGTTGCTCTTTTTAATTCTCATACATTACACATCAATTATTTACCCATTTTATTCTCATAAAGACTTGACAAACTAGGTAAGCAATCTGCTAACATCTTGGCAGTAAAGAAAAAGTAATAGGTATTGTTTAAGATATCTTTGGCTTGAACCTTAAAGCTTAAATGTTCTTGAGTACGGTTATGAAATTGACTTATTTTGGTAGGTAGATATGGTGAATTTTTACAAAACAGCGCACAAGAAAAATATTGAAACAGAAAGCTCTTTATTGGTTGAGTCTGCTCCAATAGAGCCACCCCTAGGTTGTCACTTACCCTATAGGGCTTATGTCTCTCAAGATTTTTTACATAAAGTTACCTTGAATGATTTAGACGATTGATTTATAAATACCAGTGCCTTATTTCCTAGTTGTTTTGGAACTAAGGTTTTTATTTTGAATATACGTTTTTATTTTAATTTATAGATAGTGAGGGTTTTACTAAAGTTTCTAAAAGGTCATTTGCAATTATGGCATGACGATTGCTTTGAATTTGACTTTAACTTTAAATTTGGTCTTGAAAGACTAAAAGACAGTAAAACTATGTATGAAGCTGTTTAAAAATTTCCTAGTGTTTTTCAGTATGTTTCTAAAGGATTCGAATGATACCTAGTTATCTTATTAAGAGTTGCTTGTTAATTGCCACTATTGTCAGTTATTTATGTATGTCAACTGCCTTTTCAAAGGCTTATGCGCTTGTAGAAGTGAAGTCTGGCGAAAGTTTAAGTGTCATAGCATCGCGTTATAGTATTTTTAGTCAAGAGATTATGACCTTTAATAATCTAGAAGACGAGATGGTACAAGTAGGTGAAGTACTTAAAGTTCCTTATCTTGCTTCCCAAAGTGGTATTACTGAGCTTGCGCCAAAACCACCACCTGGATTTAGACTACATACAATTGAGCTTGGTGAGACACTGAGTGAAGTTGGCGACCGTTATGGTATTAGCATTGAAGCTATTGTTGGTGCTAATCCGCAGATGGATTCAATTGATTCTGTGCCAAAAGGTTTAGAACTACTGATTCCGCCTAGTGCTGGTTTGGTTGTTCAGGTCAATGACTTTGAAGATGTTTTCAGTGTTATGAAGGATTTTAAGGTTGATTCGATTACGGTTGCCAAGGCTAACAAAATTACTTCACCTGCTGATATACATGAGCAGAAGTTGCTGTTTTTACCAGGTGTTAAGCCCATACGTGCGCTTGCAAGAATTGAATTTAATCGTATACAAAAAGCCTTAAAGCGAGCCAAAGAGAAGGCAGAGCTCGAGCGCAAGCTTGCGATGGAGCAACGCTATACGTGGCCTCTAGGTGTCAAAGGTAGTATTACTGAATATTATGGGCGTAGGTCAAATTATATACGTGGTGCGTCTATGCAACACAATGGATTGGACATCGCTGCACCTGTAGGGACGGCTATTATCGCCGCTCGAGCTGGTACGGTTTCTGCAGCTCATTTTGATCAAGTCTACGGCAACATTGTAAAAATAAAGCATTATGGTGGTGACGTTACTTGGTATGCACATGCAAGTCAATTACTCGTCGAAGTTGGAGACAAGGTTGAGCGGGCTGAAACAATTGCACTTGTTGGCAAAACTGGTTTAGCGACAGGACCGCATTTGCACTTCGAAATTCGTAGTTATGGTGGCTCTGTCAATCCGCTTAATTATCTTGAAACTAACACAAATTAGACAAAATCTTTTGCTAAAAGCTGCCTTTGAAGGTTTGATATACTAGCATTATTATCAAAGCTCAAGAGCAAATTTCTAATCTTTCACAACCACTACACTTAATCGCCAATCTAACAGCAGGGCGTGGTCGGGCTAAAAACTTATTTTCTGAGGTTATAGAGTTTTTTGCTGTTAAAGGTATTGCTTTAACCACCTACACCACAGACTATTCGGGGCATGCAAAAGAGATTGCAGAAGGTTTACCCAATGATGCGATTATTCTTTCGCTAGGCGGAGACGGTACCCTTCACGAAATTGTGAATGCCTGTGTTCATACCCAGCGTACTGTGGCAGTGATTCCTGCTGGCTCAGGTGATGATTTTGCCTATTCATTAGGTATACAAACAACACAACAAGGTTTAGAAACAGTTTTAGATGCCAACATGAGTTTTATCGATTGTGGCTTAGTAGAAACAGAGCACGACAAAGCTTATTTTATTAATAGCTTTGGTGTGGGCTTTGACGCTGAAGTTGGCGAAAAAATGCAGCGATTGCCGCGATTTCTAAAAGGACAAGCGGCTTATTTTGCTGCGGTACTTTGGCAACTTTTTTCTTTACGAAATGTATCTATGACCTGTTGGGTAGATGGTAAACCTTTTTTTAAAGGTGCTAGCTTACTCAGTGCTATTCAAAATGGCAAGCGTACTGGCGGAAGTTTTTACTTAACACCCCAAGCAAATATTCAAGATGGCTTATTTGATGTAGTTGTTGTTGGTAGAATTGGTGTGTTGGAAACATTGCTGCTCTTGCCACAGACACTTAAAGAGCAGCTAGTTACAGGTCCAAAAATTCACCGTATTCGAGCTAAAGAAATAGTTATTGAGTCTTCAGTAGCGCGTTTAGCCCATTTAGAAGGTGAAGAGCTTGCTGCCACGCGTAAGTTTAAAGCAACACTTGTTGAGCGTGCTCTAAAAATGTATGTGCCACATGTACGATAGGCTTACATTTGCACCTAACAAAATGCACTAAGTAAAAATATCAGAGTTAAAGCATAACTCGTGTTGCTAAAAATATATGAATTTACGTTCTAGACGCATAAAATCAACATCAATTGATTGACTTAGACTAAACTGAAAGATAACTGTCATAGTCATGTTGTTGCTTGTATCTTCAAAAGAACCAAAAGATGAGCACTTTCCAAGCTATGCTTATTTTTGGCATTATGACATTCTTATTGATTTCGGTATTATAACAATAAGCATACAAATCACACTAATTTGTATCGTTCTAAAGGAGAAAACTGATATTTTCGAGCAGCACAAAACACTCTTTAACTCAACTATCACTAAGTAAAAATGCATGAAGTGAAACTATATCAGCATGATGTCAGTAATGCCCGAACTCTTTATAAATTCTCTAAATCTACACATCTAAGCCAAATGAGCTTAATAATTTCTAAAGATAATACTTAATTTAGCATTTACCAGCGCTATTTGACAGTTTTGCTAAGACAATTCTAGCGAAGGTGTAACGTTTTGTACCTATCATTGACAACATGAGATGGATGCCCTTTGCGACTTTATTATGTTTACTTGCTTTAGCCTCATGTGTTGAAGGGCCAAAGCTACAAGTTGACATTGAAACCGAATCTATAAGTTTAAGTAGTGGCTCTGCGCCAATTGTTGTGCGTAATGTTTCCACAAGTCTGGCTGTTCTTGAATGGTCTATTGAAACAGAGGCAGACTGGGTCGAGGTGAGCCACAGGGCAGGAAAATTAGACCCTGGTCAACTACAAGAAGTAACTTTAAGCCTAAAACCGAATATAACCATTGGTAACTATAGCGATACGATTACAGTAACAGGTGTGGATGTATTGCCTGTGAATGTTCCAGTTGAGGCAATTGTAGCAGGTTGTGCAAATTTGGCAACTCAGGGACCTCTTGCAGATCCAATCGAGAATTTGTCTACACAAATGCTTGATATTTTTAATCCACAAGATGAGTACGTGCCAGGAGAAGTATTGGTACGTTATAAAGACGATGGTTTAAGTAGTGTTAAAGGAACACAACTTCAGACGCTTAGTACCGAATTATCTCAGCGCTATAATTTTAGAACACTACGTTCTGGAGATATGATTGGTCCAGATGTTGTATCTGTTCAAGGTGATGTTGAGACAGCAGCTGAGCTTATTTCCCAAGATCCAAATGTTGCTTATGCACAACCAAACTATTACCTTAAGCGTCTTCAGGTCAATGATCCTTTTTATGATCAGCAGTGGTATTTATCTGACTATGGTGTACCTGCTGCGTGGGGGCAAATTGATATTGCTAAACAGCGAGGTCAGGCACCTGTGGTTGTCGCTGTGATTGATAGTGGCGTACAGACAGATCATGAAGATTTGTTTGAGAATGTTTTATCGGGTTGCGATATTTTTGATTCTGATAGTAACCCAAATAGTGTGGAAGATGTTCACGGCACACATGTTGCAGGCATTGTTGCTGCTATGAGCAATAACTCTACAGGTGTTAGTGGTGTAGTTGGCGAAGCGAACGTAGCAATCTTGCCTGTAAAAGTATTTGATGATACAGGTAACATTGCAACTTCAGAAAAAGCCGCAAATGCGATTCGCTGGTCTGGTGGTTTGTTTGTACCTGGGTTTAATTCTAACCCAACACCTGCAGATATTTTGAACTTGAGCTTGGGTCGTGCAGGGAATGATCCTGTGCTAAATGCAGCCATTGCAGATGTGGTTGCAGCAGGTAAAATTGTTTTTGCAGCATCTGGTAATTTAGGAAAGTCAAACGGGATTTATACGCCTTCTAATGCGCCTGACGCGATTGCAGTAGGATCGATTGATAGTAATTTAGAGCGCTCGAGCTTTAGTAATTACGATAGCACAGGGACTAAAACTGTAAAACTTATGGCGCCTGGTGGAACTTTGGTCTCAGGCAAGCCATCACTTTGTGCAAATACAAGAAATCCGTACTACATTGCGAGTACCTTACCAGGCAATGCCTATGGCTGCCTTTCTGGAACCTCTATGGCTACGCCCTATGTCGCTGGTGTTGCAGCACTTGTCTGGGCACAGAACCGTAACTGGACTGCTCAACAAGTGCAAGACCGACTTTTCGAAACAGCTTATCGTCGTTCAGATTGGGATACTAATGAGTATGGTTTAGGATTGGTCTGTGCAGATGCTGCCTTAGGTTTATCCACAAGTTGTGGACAGTTGGGGACAACTACATCACCAACAAGCCCGACTAATCCCACTAACCCGACAACTCCGACTGAGCCAATAAGCCCAACTAATCCAGAGCCAACGAGTCCAGCAGATCCGGCAGACCCGGCAGACCCGATAGACCCGAATAATCCAACAGACCCAAGTAGTCCGACCGACCCAACGAGTCCAACAGACCCAGAACCTGTAACAAGTCCTAATCAATGTATTGGCGATATGGTTTGGAATGATACAAATCAAGATGGTGTTTTTGATGCAGGTGAATCAGGTATCGCAAATGTTAGTTTGCAACTCTATAAAGAGCTTGGTACAGCTGATGGTATCATCACCGGGCAAGATACACTTGTTGAGACTGTTCTAACAGATGCTGAAGGTAAGTATAACTTCTGTAATTTAGAAGCTAATCCAATCTATTATGTTGTAAAAATGAACAGTAGTGCGGGTGAAGCTGGGGGACCACTTGAAGGTGGAACACTTACAGCCTCACCAAGTGTGAGCATCACTCTAGGTTCTGAACAAAAGCGGGAAGATATTGATTTTGGATACGCTTTACCGTAGTTGCTAGATAAATTTCACAAAGCTAGTTTGGTGTCTTTGATAGGCTACTAAGCTAGCTTTTTCTTATTTCAATTGGCTCAAATAATCAATGGCAGCAGCAGCATACAGCCTAGCTGATTGGTGCATCTCTTCTATACCAACCCACTCGTTCTTTTGGTGAGGGATGAGCCTATCACCAGGACCGATTGTGACAATCGGAATGTTTTTCCAAGCACTTAGAAATGTTCCATCTGTTGCGCCAGGCACGCCACCGTACTTTGGGGCTTCATTCATTATGTCTGGATAGACGCTTTCGATAGAGTGAACGATTGGATCATCATCTGCTGTTTGCGTCCAAGGACGTGACTCAAAGCAATCTAAGTCAATGCTCAATAGTTCATCGCCTTGACAGGCCTCTTTTGCAAGGTCTTCTAAGCGACTAAAGATTGCATCATGGTCTTGTCCAGGTACGGTGCGAATATCAAGTGTCATGTAGGCTTCGGCAGGCATAACGTTAAGTTGAGGCTCGCCTTTACCAAGTGGGGGAGCTTGCACAATAGTTGGTGTGAACCACGGATAACCAAGATATTGATGTTCTCCTAAACGGTATTGTTCTTCTTGCTGAAAGCCTTCAATAGCAGTAATCAACCTTGCAAGTGCTGGGATAGGATTTTTGCCAGCATAAGGCATAGCACCGTGCGACATTTTCCCTTTTACAGTGCAAGCCACACGCATTGCACCTTTTTGAAAGAGGCATAGTTCATTTTCTTCAGGCTCACAAATGATCGCAGCGTCAACCTCATCTGCCCAACCCTTATTTATAAAATCTTTAATGCCTGTCATAAGCCCTTCTTCGTCGCAGACGATGCCAAAACGAATCCGCCCAGTCAGATTAGGCGCAACTTGCATGATGGCCTCGAGCGCAACGATTGCTGAAGCTACACCTGCCTTCATATCTGCACTGCCACGCCCAAAAAGCTTGTCGCCTACAATGGTGGCACTAAACGGTGGATAGTCCCAATCTTCAGGATTACCTTCAGTGACTACATCCGTATGACCTTCAAACATAAGTGTTTTGTGGATTGAACTATCAAAGTTCTTGCCTTGCCAATCAACAATGACATTAGGCCGAGCCTCTGCTGGATACTGCATGATTGGATTTAAACCTAAGTCTTTAAAATAGTTAAAGACAAAGTCAGCACAGGCTTGTTCGCTACTAAGAACAGTGCCATCACCACTAACTTCATAGACGCTACGAATTTGAACTAAGTCTTGACATAGCTTGATTAAGCGGGTTTTGTCTACCGCATCGGCAGCTTGTTGGGAAAGATGTGGGTTCATGTCATGGTATCCAATCTAAGAATGTGCGATACTCTAGTTTACAATGACTTTTGACGAAAAATTATCTAATTATGCAAGTTTATTGGTTCATGTTGGCGTAAATTTACAAAAAGGCCAGCGTTTGATGGTACGAGCGCCGATTACAGCCGCGCCGCTAGTTCGGAAAGTGGTTGAAGAGGCGTATAAAAAAGGCTCTCCTTTTGTAGATGTTCATTGGGATGATGAAGTTTTGCAAAAGCTTCGTTTTGAGCATGCACCTACAGGTAGCTTTGAAGAAAATGCTAAGTGGCGCTTTGATGCCTCTATGGAAGGTGTGGATAGAGGAGATGCGCTATTAACGATTCGAGCGCAAGACCCTGATTTGCTAAAGGGGCAGAACCCTGAAGATGTCTCAACTGCTGTAAGAAGCACACAAACGCTTTTTAAACCTTTTTCAAAACATATTACTGCACATAGTATTTCGTGGTGTTTAGTCGCTTACCCTGTTGAAACTTGGGCGCAGAAAGTATTTCCGAATGAAAGTGCTGATAAGGCGACCGAACTATTGTGGGATGCCATTTTTGCAACAACTAGAGCTGACCAAGAAGGTGCTGTGGAGCTATGGAAAGAGCATCAAAAAGACTTAGCAACCCGTTCGAAATTTTTGAATGACAAACATTACAATGCTGTTCATTTTAAAAATGCTCATACAGACTTGACGCTTGGTTTACCTGATGGACATATATGGCACGGTGGTGGCGCGGTTAATAAGGCAGGTAAAGCCTTTATACCAAATATGCCAACTGAAGAAGTATTTACACTGCCAGATATGAATAGGGTTGATGGTGTTGTAAGAAGTAGTAAGCCGCTGAGCTACAACGGTAACTTAATTGATAACTTTGAACTAACGTTTGAAGCTGGAAAAGTTGTTAAGTATACTGCTGAGCAGGGTGAGGATACCTTAAAGAACTTGCTTGAAAGTGATGATGGCGCTAAGCGTCTTGGTGAAGTAGCTTTAGTACCGCATAGCTCACCTGTATCTAGTAGTAATATTCTTTTTTACCACACACTGTTTGATGAAAATGCTGCCTCACACAT